>JAABVY010000105.1:25285-36268 GCA_011777135.1 Candidatus Zixiibacteriota bacterium
AACATTCTCTGCTTCTTTGCCGTCAGAAGGACGGGTAATTTCTCCACCAGTGGGACCGTTATTGGCCGCCAGCCTTTCCATGACTACATTTGTAATAACATTGGGATACTGGCCATATCCCAGATTATCGAGTTTGAGGGCGTCATATGGCTGCCAGCCGGTCGCCACTATAATTGCTCCCGCATCGATTTCGATCTCCTCTTCCTGCATATCCAGATCGATTGCACCTTCCGGGAGAGAATTTTCCAGCACCTTGGCATCTTCACCAGAGATCGATTTTTTATCGACTACATGAAGCGATGGGTAGGCGGCGTCATGGGGTAAATAAACCGCTTTTGTCTTATCCATACCGAAATTAAAATCATTGCTTCGTTCGGAAGTAAGCAGATCCATCACGGAATCATCGATGGGATATTTTCCGGTTACATATCTCGGCCGGATTTTTATGCGTACTTTGAAATTACCGGCGTCGCCGGTTATCTCTTCTACCGTCGAAAGGGTGTGAACTGTGATNNGTGTGAACTGTGATTCTCGGATTTTGCCTGATTCTGCGTACATTGATTTCAAACCCGCAGGTAGGTGGACAGAGTTTGGGGAAATAGCGATAAGTCCGCATGACCCGCCCGCCAAGATAAGGCTCTTTCTCTACCATAACGACAGGGTATCCCACTTCGGCGGCTTCAATTGCGGCAGTCATCCCCGCGATACCGCCTCCTATTACGAGTATGGGTTTATGATTGTTGTTCATACTGCCATCTCTGGATACATGCTGACACATTGGAGCGCCTTGGGTGCATGGCCCAGTTCCCAAAATGCCGATGTACCGCTTGTTTTTTGTTCGTCCGTTGTTCGCTGGTGATGCTAAAGCAAGATGTTATTTCGAGTTGCTAAAATCTGCTGCGATCTAGGCTCATGGTTATGTACTGATAATATGGAAAGTGCGTGTCATAATGTCAAGAAAAAACAGTAATGGATCCGAATCTGTCGTCTTGAGAGCAAAAAAATCCACCTGAATCTGTGTGGGTTGCGTACTATGTATCGAAAAATGTGAGCCGAAATTAGTGATTGACTGTCGGGTACCATGACATTATATTAGCTGACCATGAAATTGCGGAATCAAAAGATAGTAATATGGCCTGTGTGCCTGATTTTTCTATTCGGTTTGTTCTTTGTGGGCAACGGTGCGGTGCTCTGTATCGGAGATGACGGGCATATAGAATTTGAGACTTTCTGTATTCCCGGCTGCGATGAGGCTAATGAAATCTCCGAGATTGATTTTTTTATCGGTCTGCAATCAGAGCATATCGATTGTTCAAATTGCACTGACATAGACCTCGACAGTCCACTATGGTCCAGGAGGGATCAAAATCATATTTCGGAAAATTCGGCTGATGCAGCCGCGATGCTTATGCCGGATGCTGATCTGGTTTCATTTTCCACACAGGCTGACAGCCATAAGATCAGAACTATTAAGCTTGCATATAACCAAAATCCATCTTCATACTCGATAATCTCAACCATCCTTCTCTGTTAATTCTCACATTTCTTCCTTCAATTAAATAGCATTTCCGACCAAACCCTTTTGAGGTTTGCGCGGAATAATTCATGAACCTATCTGGAGATTTATAGATGAAAGGAAAAATATATATATTCCTGGCTTGCGTTTACATGATTTTCTTGATCGTTTCAAACGATGTCAGGGCGGAAGATTTCTGGCAGGCTCCATTTGATACATCTGCATCTGAAATCCAATCAGCGGATTCTACATTGTCACTGAGAGAGGTTTTGAATCTTGTAGCTTCTGAAAATTCGAGGTTCAAGGCTCTCGACTATCAGCTTCAGGCCGCCCGTGGGGAGATACGGCAGGCCGGATTGTGGTCAAATCCGGAACTGGAAATGGAATTCGAAGAGGTGAGCTGGGATGCCCCGGGTTTTAGGGAATCTGAAATTAGCGTAGCACTTGCACAGGAATTTGAGTTTTTCGGACAGCGCGGTGCAAGAAAGGGTGTTGCCGAAGCCCAACTGGAAGCAACGGAATTGCAGGTAAGATTGACCTCATTTGATCTGTACCTTATTACAAAGCAGCGCTTTTACACTCTTGCGCATGCGCAGCAGGAAGTGCATTTATTTCGTGATGCTGTCGAATTAGCCGAGGAAATAGTAAACAACATAGAATACCGTCTGGATAAAGGAGCTGCCCTGCAGTCCGAACTTATCCTTGCCCAGCTTAACCTCGAGCGGACTAATCTGGCGCTTGAGGAGGCAATGCGGGACATGGAGGCTCTGGAGGCAGAACTTGTTTCGCTATGGAAGAGCAGGCTCTCGGGCATAAGGGTATTATCAGAGGCAGAACCAGATTTCAAAAGTCTCGCCAATAAACTCGATTTACTTTTAAACAGAAGTGACTCATCCCGCCAGGTTCTGCAGATAAAAAATGAATTGAAGATAATTGGTGCGGAAAAAGCGAAGGTAATTGCTGAGGCCCGTCCGACTGTAACGTTCAGTGCAGGCATAAAGAGGCTGGAAGCAGACAATTCAAACTCGCTTGTTTTGGGATTGTCACTGCCGATTCCTCTTTTCAACCGTAATCAGGGTATACGTGAAAGCCTCGACGCGCAACAGCGTTCACTCGATTATGATATTGCACAAGACGAAATCGAGGCATTTTCAAGAATCCGATCCCATACAATTCGGTTGAAAAAGCTCATTGATAAACATGCGGCTCTGGATTCCGAGCTTCTTCCCAGGGCTGAAGCGGCCTACCGTACACTACAGGATAATTATGAAGCAGGGAGAGTGCCTTATACGCAGCTTCTGGAAGCTGAAAGGACTCTCAATGACTTTAATTTTGAACATAATGATATACTCCTGGCAATTCAGGAACAGATTATTGTCCTGGAAGGTCTGACAGGAGTTGTAATGATAACAGAGAAGGAGAATTAGAAATGGCAGCAAGACTTGCAATAGCAATAGTTTTCGCATTTCTGGCCTGGCCAATTTCAATTACTTCAGGTCAGCACGAGCACGATCATGAAGAAACCAGAGAAATAGAATCAGTCGATGAACATGCAGCTCATGACGATCATGCGGATCATAGTGATGAACTGACAGTTGAACTTTCGGAAGCTGCCGAGGAACTTGCCGGCATTGAGATTTCAGAAGTTGCAAGGGGGCATATAGATAAGACCATTGAATTGCCGGGAGAAATTGGATTCAATGAGGATCGGCTGGCGCATATAGCTCCCCGCTTTGCCGGAATCGCTTTGCAGGCCAATTACAGAGTTGGAGATTTTGTTGAAGAAGGCGAAGTAGTAGCGCAAATTGAAAGTAATGAGAGTATGAATTCATACTCTATAAAAGCCCCTATTTCGGGCTGGGTAATTGATCGGCATATCACCCCCGGCGAGTTTGTCTCAGAGGAGAACAGCATATATATCATCGCTGACTTGTCGACAGTCTGGATCAATCTGGCAGTTTACTCAAAAGATGCTGATAGAATCCGAAAGGGACAGGCCGCCAGAATCGAGGCTGTTGGTTCGGATGAGGTCACAACCGGGGTAATAGAGTATGTTACGCCTATAATTGATCTTCGAACCAGAAGCGCGGTTGCCAGGATTACATTATCCAATCCGGATAATACATGGCGGCCGGGAACGTTTGTACAAGCCCTCATCACGACCGAGACTGATAATGAGAGCCTTCTAGTTAGAAAAGATGCAGTCCAATTTCTGGAAGAGAAGACAGTGATCTTTGTTCCTGAGGGCCCCAACATTTTCAAGCCGGTGGAGGTACTTACGGGCGAGAGCGACACCGATTACATCCAGATAGTGAACGGTCTCGAGGAAGGTGCAAAGTATGTTGCAAGCGGGGCTTTTGAGCTCAAAGCCAGGATCATAACGAGCAATCTGGATGCTCATGCCGGACATGGACATTAAGGGGGTATGGTTGATGAAGAGGTTTTTTGAGTTAATACTGAAAAATCGTCTGATTGTCATAATACTGCTCCTTGGAGTAATAGTACTCGGCATATTTCAGTATAAAAGCCTTCCTACTGATGCATTTCCGGACATCTCCCCGATTATGGTGCCGGTTTTTGCGGAAGCGCATGGAATGGCCCCGGAAGAGGTCGAGCGGCTGATTACATTTCCTATCGAATCGACAATGAATGGGCTGCCCGGAGTTAAGATGGTGAAATCGACGTCGGCCTTCGGTATGGCGGTTGTGTATGTTTACTTCGAAGATGATATCGACATTTACTTTGCCAGGCAGATTGTGGCGGAACGATTAGCAGGAGCATCGGGAGAATTGCCCGAGATGCACGAGCCGCCTGCACTGGGTCCGATATCGACCGGGCTGGGCGAAGTATTCATGTATTACCTGACTGCCGACAGCACGATAGAAACCGGGGGCAAACCAGTGAATACATATCTTCGAGAACTCAATGACTGGGCCATCAAATATCAGCTCCAGACTGTGCCGGGCGTGACTAAAATATTGTCTATGGGCGGGCATGTCCTGCAGTACCAGATAGAAATAAATCCCTATGCATTGAATAAATATGAACTGGGCCTGGATGATATCATCAATTCAATCTCGAATAACAACCGCAATGCCGGAGGACAATTTCTGGTCTTGGGTTCAGAGGAATACCTGGTAAGGGGAATCGGTCTGCTGGAGACAAGAGAGGATCTCCGCAATATCCAGTTGAAAGTGATAAGCGGCATACCAATCAGGCTGGGAGATGTTGCCGAGGTTGATTTCGGCGAGGAAATCCGCCGCGGGGTGGTTACTCGAAACGGAAAGGATGAAGTCGTTGCAGGTATTGTGATGAAGCTTTTTGGAACCAATACATCAGAGGTAATCAGGAACCTGAACCAGAGAATCCCGGAAGTCCAGAGATCACTGCCCCAGGGGGTACACCTGGTGCCCTATTACAACCAGAATGCACTGGTCAATAATGCTGTCAATACGGTGCGCAATGCATTGTTTCAGGGCGGATTTCTGGTGATAATCATACTTGCTTTATTCTTAGGAAATGCACGCAGCGCATTAATTGTGGCGCTGGCTCTTCCGGTCTGCGCGCTGATATCAGCGATTTTCATGGGTTGGGCCGATATGTCCGCAAACCTGATGTCTCTGGGGGGAATAGCCATCGCCATAGGAATGCTTGGAGACGCTTCAATCGTGATCGTGGAGAATATATATAGACTCCTTGGCGATGAAAAAAATAAAAATAAAAGTAAATTCGAAATAATAGTCACAGCTTGCTCAGAAGTTTCCAGGCCGATAATATTTTCAGTCTCCATCATCATAATCGTCTTTCTTCCGCTTTTTACTCTTGAAGGTGTTGAGGGTAAGATGTTTTCGCCAATGGCCTTTACCATCACGTTTGCCCTCCTGGGGTCACTAATCGCAGCCCTGATATTCTCACCCGTGCTTGCATCATTATTATTGAGGAAGGGACAGAGGAAGGAATTCTTCTTTCTCAGAAAACTGAAGAGCCTCTACCGTCCATTTTTGATGTTTGTACTGCGGCACAGGATTGCTGTCCTGACCAATACGCTGGTTATATTCGCGGGCACACTATTACTTCTGCCGCATCTTGGCACAGAGTTCATTCCGACACTGGAGGAGGGAGCTATTCAAATTAATGTTACGATGGCGCCTTCTATTTCTCTCGTCAAGGCTACCGAAACTGTAATGAAGCTTGAACGAATAGTGATGGAGTTCGACGGAGTTGAGCAGACTGTGTCAAAAATAGGCAGGCCTGAAGCCGGCAGCCACCCGCATCCGGTTAATTCATCTCATATACAGGTAATGCTGAAACCTCAAAATGAATGGAACACGTTCAAATCTAAAGCAGAGCTGGTGGAAGCCCTGAACGAGAAATTATCGGAGTATCCGGGAATACAGCTGGTTTTTTCTCAGCCCATTCAGAATATGTTTGATGAGCTTCTTTCCGGGGTCAAAACCCAGCTGGCAATCAAACTCTATGGCGAGAATCTTGAGATTCTGCAATCGAAGGCGGAAGAGATCAGGGAGGTAATCGAGCCGGTGGATGGGCTCGTGGATCTTTCTACTGAACAGAGCTTCGGACAGCCGCAGGTACAGATCATTGCGAATCGTGAGGCCTGTGCACGTTATGGCGTGGATATCTCGGAAATACTGTCCGTGGTTGAGATAGCAGTGGGCGGGGAAGTAATATCTCAGGTATTCCTTAATACCCGGCGGTTCGGGATCAATGTCCGTTTTGATGAACGTTACCGGGATGATCCTGAATCAATCAGGAATATCCTGGTACACTCCTCCGACGGGGTTCTTATTCCCCTTTCTCAGGTGGCGGCGGTGGAGACATTTATCGGGCCGATCCAGATCAACCGCGAGAAAAATCAACGGCGCTGGGTGATTTCCGGCAATGTACGCGGCCGGGATATGGGCAGTGTGGTGGGCGATATCAGGAGGCTGGTTCGTGAGAATATCGAACTGCCCTATGGCTATTATCTGGAATATGGCGGTCAGTTTGAAAATCAGGAGCGGGCTATGAGAAGGCTCGGTATTATAGTACCGGTGACCTTCCTGCTGATATTCCTGTTATTGTATCTGTCATTGGGCAATCTACGCAGCGCCACACTGATATTCATCAATGTGCCATTAGCTCTGATAGGCGGCATCCTCGGTCTTTTTATCACAGGTGAATATTTATCGGTGCCCGCTTCAGTAGGATTCATTGCGCTTTTCGGTATCGCAGTCCAGAATGGCCTGGTTCTGGTATCTTACATAAACCATTTGCGCAAGAGAGGATCGGAGATTGCCGACGCTGTAATTCAGGCATCCATCTTGCGGCTTCGGCCGGTATTGATGACCGCCCTGACCACAATACTGGGTCTGGTGCCACTGCTCATTTCGCGCGGTATGGGTTCAGAAGTTCAAAGGCCTCTCGCCGTAGTCGTTGTCTTCGGGCTTATCTCATCTACTTTTCTGACCCTGGTTTTGATTCCTGTTCTTTATAAATGGTTTGCGCCAGGCATCACCGCTGAAGCTGATTAAAATCAAAAGGGCTGGATATCATTCCAGCCCTTATTTTGTAATTGCAAAGCAAGAAAGGTGTTTTAAATGGCGTTCTTATGAGACCTGAGAGTTCACTCATCGACCTCTTCTTTAATTTGCCTATCCTTCAGCCTGCTTTTGCGCTGCCTTCTTGAGCTTATCATTGGCAAAGATCGCAATCTCAACACGGCGGTTCTGCTTGCGTCCCTCAACAGTCTCGTTAGGGGCAATCGGCTGTTTTTCTCCGTAGCCCATCATTGTAAAGCGGGCCGGGCTGACCTCTTGAACGGCAAGGTAATTCCCCACAGAATTCGCGCGCCGGATGGAGAGGTCCATATTATATTCTTCCGGGCCTGTGGAATCGGTATGTCCTTCAATCAGGATCTCCGTATCCTCATACTTATTGAGAATCTCGGCCAGTTTTGTGAGGTTTTGCTGCGCCTCAAACTGAAGGTCTGATTTGTTGACTTCGAACAAAATACCTGAATCGAAAGTAATTTTGATACCTTCGCCGACTCTCTCGATTTTGGCGCCCTCCAGATCACGTTCCATTTCCGCCGCCTGCTTATCCATGTAGTTACCTATAATCGCTCCTGCGGCTCCGCCCACTGCGGCGCCCATGATCGCTCCAGCTGCGGTATTTCCAGCCGCTTTACCGATCACGCCGCCCGCCACGGCTCCGGCGGCCGCGCCTATTACCGCCCCTTTTTCACTTTTGCTCATTGACGAACAGCTAATTCCCCCTAAAATCAAAGTTGCAATCAATATGCCTGCCAAAACCCTGCGCATCTTCTCCTCCATTTATGATTTCATGTGTCACTCAGTAAATGAATATGATAGATTCTATTACAAACCGCTATAAATATTGTCGACAAAAATCAATTAAAATAATAATATTTTCTCAAATGATACCAAGTTTGATGATCCGGGGCGCCCGGTAATCTCAAACTTGTGCCTCTCTGCGGTACTGCCCCGCAATCAGATTATACAGCCAGGCGAAGATGGCCCCTCCAATAAGGCCGTCAAAAAATCCCCAGATCAAGCCCAGTATGCTGCCCAGCGGGCTGATATTATAACCGCGATAAACATGACCGATAGCCATCAAGTCGCCGGTCGAGCCCTCAAACAATATTACCCACCAGGTAAGAACAAGAAGGCCAAATCCCCATATCAAGCCAAATGCCAGGGCGACGGCTTTTACATTCAATCTCATATCTTTCCTCCTGCTAATATTTTAACCGTGGTGCAAAATCTGGATGTGAATTTAAGATAATTGTTCTTAAGGAATGGGCAAGAAATTTTCTATACTGGACTATGAATTCCATTTCCTGGAGTGAATGCAGTGCAACGAATCCAGTCAACCATATTTCGTAAAAGATTGCCTTGAAGTTTTAACAGGCATCGGATATATTAGATATGAAGTACAGCTCTGCGATTGCCCCCATTATTGAGAATTAAATTATACAGGAAAGGATATAACCATGCCGGTTGAAAAGTTACTGAAGTTTCTTGACAAAAATAAGGTCAAATATGTCAGGATGAAGCATTCATCGGCTTTCAGCGCCCAGGAGATTGCCGCCTCGGCGCATATCCCGGGTGATGGATTTGCCAAAAGCGTGATAGTCAAGATTGACAGCAAGATGGCAATGGCTGTTCTACCTGCCTCCTACAGGATCGACCTTGGTCTGCTGAAAAAGGAGATCGGCGCCAACACTCTGGAACTTGCTTCTGAAGACGAATTTTCGGGATCATTTCCCGATTGTGAAACCGGGGCCATGCCCCCTTTCGGGAACCTTTATGATATGGATGTCTATGTGGCCCAGAGTCTGACCGAGGTCGAAGAGATTGCCTTCAATGCCTGCTCGCATGTGGAGCTTATCAAGATGGCCTACAAGGATTTTGAGAGGCTGGCGCAGCCCAAGGTCATCAAATTCTCATATAAGGAATGAGCCATTCATTCAGGTTCGCTGATTGAACTCTATCAAAAAAACCCGCCCATTGCTGAACGGGTTTTGAAGAAGATTTAAATTGAATTCTCAGATCAACAATCCGGAATATTATCGCCGTTTGTGTCGCAGGGAGCATTTCCTCCGACAAAGACATAGTTTATTACCCAAACCGCATCAGATACATTAACTGAACCATCACAGTTAGTATCGCCGGACTCCAACGGATCAGGAGGGTCACCTCCAATGAAGACATAATTTACGATCCAGACTGCATCGCTAATGTTAATATTTTGGTCCGAATTGGAATCACCGCAGATATGCGGAGCGATTACTCGAACGTTTACGGTGGTCCAGTCTTTTTTAGAGTTTTCATCGGTAATCTCCAGGATGATGGTATGCACAGCCGATGCGCCCTCCTTTCCTGTACAACTTAAATTCGCTACTTGAAAACTTTGTCCGCTTCCGAGGTAGCCATCCATATCAGAATACCAGTCATATTGATATGGAGACGTGCCGCCCGTGGCCGCGCCATAAACATTAAGCACCTCGCCACAGTCAATTGAAGTATCTTGAGCGGGTTCCTGTATTATGCCCTGGGGAATCGGGTAATCTGCCGGGATTAAAACCTGATATGCGGTGGTATCCTCATCATAGACGCAGAAGCCGTTGACCTGCCAGACCGGCTGCAATTCGAGAATAAATGTATCCATCGGAGCTTCATAATAGCCCAGCTCAGCATTATCCACTATAAACTCATCACACAGCGGCACGCCTGTAACAGTAACCTCTGGGCCGCTTGCAGCCACGTATGCCAGAGCATCCGCCAGTGTTATCGGCTCAAACGTCCCGCTCTCATATATATCTCTCCACCCTCCATAATATGAGCTCTGCAATTCGCAATTATTGCCAAATACAACTTCCAGATTTGCACCGGGTCCGAGAATATTGTATCCATAATCTGTGCGAATATGTTGCACATTGACATTCAGGTAATATGTGCTGTCTTCAAACTCGTTACCGGTCTGGGATTCGACCACACCAACTTCCAGGCATTCCGGATCCATCAAAACAGCTGTCGGCGTGAGCAGTCCAAACGACATCCAGAAGGCCTGGGCCGAATCCTGAGCATCGCTATCGTCTGGAAGTGTCGGCGGGGCCGCAACAGGCATTCCGTAAATCGCTGTTTGATTGTATTCCCAGCCGCCGGATTCCTCCAATATTTCCAATTCATGGGGACCGTCAAAAAGCTCATATTCAGCCTCATCCTGGTCATAGGCCAAGTCGTAATCGCAGAAAATATTATAATTATTGCAGAACAGGCCTGCTAAATTCTCGATATAAGCCGCATCTACAACAGTCGGGTTTACCAGCAGGTGCGGCATAGGTTCTCGCTTTACGGAATTTAGCAATTCATCGGATACAAGAATTATTTGTTCCGGCTCGGCTGACACCTGCACAGGTGAAAGGGAGAGAGGATCGACAGACAGTGACGGTTCCATATCCTTATAACCTCTGAACTTATGCCAGCGATAATGATAGTTGCCATTGTTCGGGTAATCTGCCGCAACTGTTCCGGCGCCCCATATATGGTCGCTCATGTGAACTTCTTCTTCGGCAATGGCAACGATCTTTCTGGTATGAGTCCAGAGGTTGACATAGTGGCTTTTTCGAGCGGCGTTTTTCCAGGAGGTCCATATTGTGCGATGTTTCTTAGCGAGCTGGTTTCCAAAGCGTGTTCCTAAATTCACATCCAGCATATTCGTGTGCCAGCCAAGCATGACATGCAATCCATTAAAACACCCGTACCATCCTGACCAGTATTGCTTAGAAGTGGTCTGGCGGAGGGTTTTGCATGCCGCGACTGCAATCCACTCCAGATCTCCATCGCCCCATCGTGAAAAGCAGTTGGTGTAATATACAGAACAATCCATATTTTCATGAGAAAACTTGAAATTTCCATTGCTTCCGTGCCCACAGAAATATACAA
>JAABVY010000105.1:36281-36594 GCA_011777135.1 Candidatus Zixiibacteriota bacterium
GTACCAAAATCCATCTCGAATGCCCAGTAGTTGCCCCAGGTATACTTTTTAGTCCATCCGAGTTTATTATGAAGCTTGTCCTGAAAGTCACGGGCATCATTCTTTGTTCCGGTAATATTTGAACCTCCGCATGGTTTGTGCTTATAATATTGAACGTATTCAACGCCAACTTCCTCATCACCATCATCTGAATCTGCACTTTCGAAAAAGGCTTCTACTTCAAATACCTCCAGAGTTCCATCGCCTTTGGAATTCGCCTCCGAATTATCCCGGGCTAAAACTATTGCGGATATGCGCATATCACTGCAGCAGT
>JAABVY010000158.1 GCA_011777135.1 Candidatus Zixiibacteriota bacterium
ATTTTATGCTTCTTGAGCAATGCCGCCAGAAGCCGTGAATCACCTCCACCGGAAAGCGAAAGGGCGGCTTTACCGCCGGACATCCGTATGGCCGCTTTTTCCAACTTTTCCAAGATGCCTTCGGCAGCCTCTTCGATACTCATATTCACCGGATTATAGTCAGGCCAGAAATACTGCGTCATTTGAAGACCTGAGCGATCGAACTGCAGTATTTGGCCGTACCTGATTTTTCTGATTCCATCTATCCATGTGTAATCAGAGTATATTTTCGAGAAGGCCATGAACTGCAGCATGGCCTCCTTATTCACTTTACTTCTACCCAGAGTCCTGGCTAATGCAAAAGGATTAGGGCCGAAGATTAGCGCACTTTTTTCTGGATAGCAGTAGAAGGGTCGTGTGCCATGAATATCGGTTGCCAGAATAAGCGTCTTATTCTTACCATCCCAGAGAGCAAGACTGAAAAAACCGTTTATATCTTCCAGCTCTTTTAATCGATCTTCCAAATATAGCTCAAATATATATTCGGGTATTTTGGGTACCTGATTATTTCTCTCAAAAACCTCGCCCCAGAAAAAGAGGGTAAGCGAATTTTCCCGATCGTAAAACGGTTGTCCCTCGGAATCGACAATCCCGAGTGATTTGAATCCCAAAAGGCAGTTTTCAGCTTCTGCCTGCAGGTATCCGGTTTTAAACGGAGTAATCTTTGAAGCAAGATTATTAAATAGAGTGGCATCAGATTTCTTCTCAAAATCGACTATTCCAAATAAACCGGGCATATTACAAAAAACCCCGCAATCGTTGCGGGGTCAATCAATAATTTAATTATTCTTTAATCATCTCTATTGACCGGCAGGATCACAATCTTTCAAATTCGAGATCAAGAGCCTGAATGACAAAGCTATTTATTATTTATGCGATTTTGTACTTCTCCACGCCTTCTCTGAAGAGATTGCCGCCAAAGCAATCCATGACAACAATGGCCGGGAATTCATTGACGGTCAATTTCCTGACAGCTTCCGGTCCAAGATCCTCATAGGCTATCACCTCGGCCGCCTGGATCGATTTTGATATCAGGGCCCCGGCTCCTCCAATCGCGAGGAAATATACGGCGATATGCTCTTTCAACTTGCCGGCAACCTCAGGGGACATCTCGCCCTTGCCGATCATTCCTTTCAAGCCGGCATCGAGCATATCGGGAGCATACTTATTCATCCTGTAGGATGTCGTGGGACCTGCCGATCCAATCACCTTACCCGGTTTGGGGGGTGTAGGTCCGGCGAAATAAATGATCTGACCCTTGGGATTAAAAGGCAGCTCCTCGCCTTTTGCGAGAGCTTCGGTCATACGTTTGTGGGCGGAATCGCGGCCGGTGTATATTGTCCCTCTGATCAATACCTCAGTCCCGATCGTGAGTTCCTTTACAAGGTCATCTGTCAGAGGAGTCTCTATAATTCTTTTTCCGTTACTCATTATTATCTCTCCTTATAAAACGACTTTTTTGTGACGGGCGGCATGGCACTGCATATTGACCGCAACAGGGAAACTTGCTATGTGGCAGGGATGTACCTCCACATGCACAGCCAGAGCGGTGGTTCTTCCACCCAGGCCCTGGGGGCCGACACCGGTCTTATTGACCAGCTCCAGAAGCTCCTCTTCCAATTTCGCATAGAACTCCTGGGGGTGCTTACTGCCAACCTCGCGTAGAAGCGCCTTCTTAGCAAGCTGGGCGCATTTGTCGAATGTTCCGCCGATTCCGACTCCTACTATAACAGGCGGACATGGATTTCCCCCCGATTTGGCCACACGCTCTACCACAAAGTCCTTCAAACCTTCGATACCATCAGAAGGCTTGAGCATTTTGACCTCGCTCATATTTTCAGAACCGCCTCCCTTGGGAGCGCAGACGATTTCCAGTTTGTCGCCGGGGACAATTTCGAGATTTATGATAGCGGGGGTGTTATCTCCACTGTTTTTTCGTTCCAGGGGATCGGTTACAATAGACTTTCGCAGATAGCCTTCCTTATAGCCCTGACGGACTCCCTCGTTTATGGCCTCATTGAAGTCTCCGCCGTTTATATGCAGGTCCTGACCCATCCTGACAAAAAATACCGAGAAGCCGGTATCCTGACAGATGGGAACCTGATCATCTTTGGCTATTTCTGCGTTTTTTACGATGTCGTTCAAAATGGATTTACCCAATGGCGATTCCTCTGTATCGATTGCATTTTTGAGCCCGTTATAAACATCATCTCCGAGATCATAATTGGCTTCCATGCAGAGTTTCTTGACCGCGGGGGTAATTTCAGAAACATGTAGCTCTCTCATTTATGCCATCCTCTCTGTTTCGGTTTTTTGGAATATGATTAGAAAAAGCGCTTTTGTCAATGGATTGAAAGCAAGATTATGGGATAAAAAAACACCCCGTAATCGGGGTGTCGAAAAGGAGGGATATAATCCCTCATTATCTATTTTAATTGGCGGTTACATTACAGACTTTCTTGTCTTTACCCTTGCGGTCAAATCGAACCACGCCATCAATCAGGGAGAACAGCGTGTAGTCTTTGCCCATGCCGACATTCTCGCCGGGATGTATTCTGGTGCCGCACTGGCGCACAATAATCGAACCGGCGGAAATCTTCTGTCCGGCAAAAGCCTTCACACCACGTCTCTGCCCATGTGAATCGCGGCCGTTTCTGGATGAACCGACACCTTTTTTATGAGCCATTTCTTTCCTCCTAAAACCTAAAACCCAAATATCATGTATTTGGGTCTTAGATTATAATCAATTGCCACGATTCTGGCAAGCCAAAATTACTGCGAAACCGGTTTTTTATCTTTCGATTCGACCTTGGTCGTGATCTTGAAGGTCAGCTCATCGCCGTCCTCATAATCGACCTCGACCTCACAATCGCCGGCATACTGGCCGCGCAGAATCTCTTCCGCCAGCGGATCCTCAAGGAACTTCTGGATGGCACGATTCAATGGACGGGCTCCGAATGTCTTATCATAGCCCTTATTGGCCAGGTAATCCTTGGCTTTTTCGGTCAGGTAGAAGGAGATGCCCTTCTCAGCCAGACGCTGTGAGACTTCGACCAACCTGATTTCCACGATCTCCTTGATATGCTCTTTCGTAAGCGAATGGAAGATAATGGTTTCATCAATTCTATTCAGAAGCTCCGGATTGAATATCTTTCTCAGCTCTTCCAGAACATTCTTCTTCATGATCTCGAAATCGCTTTCGACCTTCTCCTTGGCAAATCCCATCGATTTGCCTTCGCCGATTCGACGGGTACCGATATTTGAGGTCATGATGATGATAGTGTTCCTGAAATCGACTCTTCTACCGAATGCGTCGGTAAGCGAACCGTCATCAAAAAGCTGAAGCAGGATATTGAATACATCCGGATNNNGGCGCGCCAATCAGGCGTGAAACCGCAAACTTCTCCATATATTCGGACATATCTATACGAACCAGGGCATTGGGATCCTCGAACATGAATTCCGCCAACGCGCGCGAAAGTTCTGTTTTTCCTACGCCCGTAGGTCCGAGGAATACGAACGATCCGATCGGGCGTCTCGGGTCTCCGAGACCGGCACGAGCGCGCCGTATCGACTTGGCGATTGCTCCGATAGCCTCATCCTGTCCGACAATCGTCTTCTTGACCTCTTCCTCCATGCGCAGCAGACGCTTGGATTCCTTCTCCTCCAGCCGGAAGAGCGGTATTCCGGTGATCTTGGCCACAACCTGGGCTACATCCTCACCGGAGAGGACGATCTTCTGCTTCTCCCGTTCCTCTTCCCATTTGGCCTTCAGCTGGGCCAGTTCCTCGCGCTTCGATTTGAGTTCGTCACGCAGGTGGGCTGCCTTCTCAAATTCCTGATTTTTGACAGCGTCTTCCTTGCGCTTGGCAATCTCTTCGATCTGAGCCTCGATCTCGCCAAACTCGTTGGGCTTGGTGTATGAGGACAGATGAGCGCGGCTTCCGGCCTCGTCGATAATATCCAGTGCCTTATCCGGCTGGAACTTGCCGGTAATATAGCGATCCGAAAGCCTGACCGCCTGTTCGATAGCATCATCGGATATGGTGATCTTGTGATGCTCCTCGTATTTCAGGCGCAGGCCTTTCAGAATCTGAATCGATTCGTCGGTCGTGGGAGCCTCTACCATCACAGTCTGGAAACGGCGGTCCAGAGCGCCATCCTTCTCGATATACTTGCGGTATTCGTTAAGGGTAGTTGCGCCGATGCACTGCAATTCTCCGCGTGAAAGTGCGGGCTTGAATATATTGGAGGCATCCAGAGAACCCTCGGCTCCGCCGGCCCCGACAATCGTATGCAGCTCGTCGATGAAGATCACCACTTCCTGCGAATTGACGATTTCATTCATGACCGATTTAAGTCTCTCTTCAAACTGCCCGCGATATTTTGTACCGGCAACAAGTGAAGCCATATCGAGAGTGACCAGACGCTTGTTTTCCAGGGTTTGCGGAACCTTGCCGGCTACGATCCTCTGTGCCAGACCCTCGGCAATCGCAGTTTTTCCGACACCCGGCTCGCCAATCAGTACAGGATTATTTTTCTTGCGCCGTGAGAGAATCTGAGTCACCCGTTCTATCTCATCGACTCTGCCGATTATAGGATCGAGTTTACCGCGTCGTGCCAGTTCGGTCAGATCGCGTCCGAAATGATCCAGGGCCGGGGTCTTCGACTTTTTGCGCTTCTTGGCAAAGTTTGAAGGTTTTCCGGCCTGTATATTCTTCAGCTCCTCATATGCCTCCTGATAGGAAATGTCATACATCGAAAGAACCTGAGCGGCCACCCCTTCTTCATCTTTCAGAAGAGCAAGAAGGATATGCTCGGTATCGATGTCTTTTGACTTCAGGGCGCGTGCTTCCTGACCCGCGACTTCCAGGGTCTTTTTGGCCCTGGCTGTCAGGGGAAGCTGGCCCATGGTCATAGTTCCGCCAGAGGGCTGGACTACATCCTCGATGGACTGCTTAAGATCCTGAAGCTCTAATCCGATGTTTGTGATGATGTCGACAGATCGTCCCTCACCCAGACGGATTAGTCCCAATAGAAGATGTTCGGTACCGATGTAATCGTGCCGCAAACGTGTTGCCTCATCCCGCGCGTATTCAATTGCCTTGCGGGCCAATTCGGTGAACATCTCATTCATAATAAAAATCCTCCATGTGTAAGCTATTTAAGCTCGGACAGCCTTGCCCTTATCAACTCGGCCCGCTTCGCATCCCGTTCCGATGGGGAGACATTTTTTCCTGCCACCTTCTGTATATGCGCAGGCTGAGCCTGAACCAAAATCTCGTTCAAAAGAGTCAGAGGAATCATATCCAGAACGCCCAGCGCCATTCCCAGTCGAACCGCTGACAATAAATTCATAGTCTCCTCTGATGTCAATACCCGAGCGTATTTTAAAATTCCGTAAGCGCGCCATATCTTATCCTTTATCTCATCAGGGGCGTCTCGAACGAGGATACGGCGTGCATTCTCCTCATGTTCTATTAACTGGCGCGTTATTTGTTCCAGAGAATCAGTTATATCCTTCTCTTTGCGCCCCAGCGTCGTCTGGTTCGATATCTGAAACAAATTTCCAAGCACTTCTGTTCCTTCTCCGTAGAATCCCCGCACAGCGAGACCGACTTTGGTGATTTCCTCAATCACCTTATCGATTTCATGAGTAAGAACAAGACCGGGAAGATGTATCAACACCGAAGCGCGCATTCCGGTTCCGCAATTTGTAGGACAGGAAGTCAGAAATCCATAGTCAGAGTCATAGTCATAGGCCAGCGTATTCCCCAGAGCGTCATCCACTCTTTCAGCCAGTTGCATCGCTCTCTGAATATTCAATCCCGAAGTGAGAGACTGGATTCTGAGATGATCCTCTTCATTTACCATAATGCTTATATCTTCATCATTTGAAAGAAAAATCCCCCGTGCAGGCTTGGTCGCCCGGAATTCCGGTGAGATCATATGCCTCTCGATCAGGAACCTCCGGTCAAGCTCGGTCATATCTTCCGATTGAACGTAACTTCCTGTTTCAAGCATTCCTTGGTTGCGCAGAGCAGAATGCACGAATTCGCGGGCATCTTCCATCTGCTGATTGGAGGCCTTATTGGGATAAAGGATATTCTGTATATTCCTTGCCAGACGGACCCTGCTGGAGACCACCACTGCAGGATCAGTGCCGTCACCTCTCAACCAGGCGGCTGTCTTATGTATCATATCTTCGAACATAGACTACTCCTACTTATCTTCCGCCAAAAGTCTAAGTTGGTCACGCAATTCGGCAGCCTTTTCAAAATCTTCGTTCTTAATTGCCTTACGGAGCTGCTCCTGCAATTCACGTTCCTTGCGCAGCGGTTCCATGGATTCCGAATCTCCCAGGGGTATCTTGCCCTCGTGACGATTGGATCCATGAATCTTCCTGAGGAGATCATCGAGCTGCGTTTTGAAAGCCCGATAGCATTTGCCGCAGCCGAATTTACCGGTTTTGGAAAACTCCGCAAAGGTCAAGCCGCACTGCGGGCAGTTAACCTGTACCAGGGCACCGGTCTTCTCCTTGATATCCTTATCAACCATGGATGACAAAAAATCACCCAGCGGAAAGGGCACTGCCTTGAGAGGATTTTTGAATCCCAGCTTGGAAGCACAGCTTTCGCAGAGGTGATATTCGATTTTCTTGTCGTTTGCCACCTGTGTAAAATTTATGGTTGCCTCATTTTTCTTGCAATTGTCACAAAGCATAACTATGAAACCTCCGCTACTGTAAATGAAGCTGACCTGAGGAAAGTTCATAAGTTTTTTGGGCCATGTCTGCCAGCCTCTGATTATGCGTAGCGATTAAGAATGTGACTCCTGTTGATTTGTTTATTTCTGCCATCAATTCGTGCAAGTTATCGGCCGTTTTCTCGTCGAGGTTGCCCGACGGCTCATCAGCGAATACAATCTTCGGATTCGTGACGAGAGCACGGGCGACGGCGACCCTTTGCTGTTCTCCGCCCGAGAGTTTGCCCGGCCGATGACTCATCCTATCCTTCAGGTCTACCTTTTCCAATATATTATACGCAAGTTCCGAGGCCAGTTTCTTGCTTTTACCTGATATTAATAGGGGCATCATGACATTCTCCAGGGCGCTGAACTCTGATAAAAGATAATGGAACTGGAAAATAAAGCCAATATTAATATTCCTGAATCGGGCCAGTTTTTTTTCAGTCATGGAAGAGAGGTTTTCAGAGCCGTAGAAGACAGTGCCATCAGTGGGATTATCCAGGCCGCTAAGCAGATACAGAAGCGTGCTCTTGCCCGCGCCTGAGGCTCCCACTATTGAAGTCATTTCACCCATCCTGATTTCCAAGTCGATTCCTCGCAGGATCTTGATTTCGCCTTCAGATGTTAAAAAGGTTTTAGTTATTCCAGACGCTTTTAACAGCACCTCATTGCCCTGGGTATTGCCTGCGAGTTTGCCCTTATTTAAGGCATTCCTGTTATATTTATTGTCGCCAGATTCCATATTTTTTTTAGCAAAACCTATTGGTAGCGAATAATTTCTAAGGGATACAGGCGGCCCGCACGAAAGGCCGGATAAATTGTTGCCAAAAATGTTAGTATAACGGCAACCACACTAATTACTATAAAATCTACCAATCTCATCTCAATTGGAAGAAAACTCAGAAAATATATATCGCCCGGTAATGATATGATTTTAAACTGTATTTGCAGCCAGCACAGTCCCAGACCCAAAATAGTCCCGATAACTGTACCGACAACCCCCGAAATAAGCCCAATTGTCATGAATATCTTGACTATCGAGCCGGGATGAGCGCCCATGCTCTTCAGGATCGCCACCTCCGCCTGTTTTTCCAGAACCACCATCACGAGTGTAGAAATGATGTTGAATGTTGCAACAGCCACAATCAGGAGCATGGCCAGGGTTAGCAGGATTTTCTCCCATTTCATCCAGTAAAACAGGTTGGCATGGGAATCGACCCAGTTTCTGACCAGATAGAACATTCCAATGCGATCATCCAGACGCTTCGTAATTGGCTGAACATTGGTTGGATCATCCACTTTGACCTGAATCGCGCTCACCGGATCCTGGGGACGATAATCCTCAGCAGGACGCATATAGTTCATCACAAACGGTTCTATCAAAGGATTTCCAATTGAGAGCAGCTTATTCTTGCTTCTTGTGAAGCTGTCCCGCAGCTTGAAAATCTGCTGAGCCATGGGAATCGAGATGAATATGAAATAATCGTCATAATCATACATGCCGGTCTCGAATATTCCATTCAGGCGAAAGCGCGTGATACGGACATCGCTCATCCCCAGACTCAGGCTGCGTCCCTTCAGGCTGGCGATATATACAGTGTCCCCGATAGTAACCTGCAGCCTCCTGGCGAGACCTCTGCCCAGAACTGCGCCGGGAAGCCCATTTTCGGGCTCGAATCCGAAGCTGCCGCGGAACATATGATTCTTTATATTGGAAACATTGGAGATATTATCAGGACTTACGCCTCTCACCAGAACCCCGTCGTTGTCGTAATCGGACCCAACCACGGCTTTTCCAAGCACAACCGGCGCTGCTCCTGATATCCCATCCACGGCATTGACCTCTTCGATCAACCCGGGGTAGTCCTTGATCCCGGTATTGCCGTAGCCATAGACGGTTATATGGGAGATAGTTCCGCCGATCCTGGATTTGACCTCGGTTTCGAAGCCGTTCATCATGGAGTTGACAAAAAATACCACAGCCACTCCCAGAGCGACTCCGGCAATGGAGAGGAAAGAAAGTACTGATATGAAGCGCTCCCGCTTGCGCGATTTCAAGTAGCGCAGCGCTATGAAAAATTCAAAGCTCATCCTATTCCGGCTTCAATTGAGGAAAGAGAATCACTTCCCTGATATTAGTCTTGCCCGTCAAAATCATAAACAGCCGATCAACTCCAATACCCAGGCCGCCGGTGGGGGGCATGCCGTATTCCATGGCTTTGAGGAAATCCTCATCCAGCTGCTGCGCTTCCTCATCCCCGAGTTTGGAGAATTTCTGCTGCATCCTGAATCTCTCTCTCTGATCATCGGGATCATTGAGCTCAGAAAAAGCATTGCAAACCTCGGATCCAGCTACATAAAGCTCGAATCTCTCCGTCAAATTTGGATTATCCCGATGAATCTTGGCCAGGGGAGACATCTCCAGCGGATGATCGGTTATAAATGTCGGCTGTATCAGATTAGGTTGAACTTTTTCTGTAAATATATCATCAAGTATTTTGGGACGTCCCCTGGTCTTTTCTATTTCGATCCCAAGCCGCTCACATTCGGCCACCAGAGCCTCGTCGTCCAGTTCTGCAGCGTCAATTCCGGCATACTGCTTGATCGAATCAAGAATCGGAAGGATTTCCCACTCCGCATTGAGATCGAATTTATTTCCAGCAAATTCAAATTCTGTTTTTCCGAAAACTTTGGTGGCGATATCCAGAAGCATCCGCTTGATAAGCTCCATGATATCATGGTAATCTGCATAGGCCATATAGAATTCGATCATGGTAAACTCGGGATTGTGGTAACGGTCGATACCCTCATTCCGGAAATCCTTGCAGACCTCATATACCTTCTCATAACCGCCGATAATCAGCCTCTTCAGGTATAGCTCGTCTGCTATCCTCAGGAAAAGATCGACATCAAGAGCATTATGGTGGGTTACAAAGGGACGGGCAGAGGCTCCGCCATAAAGCGGCTGTAATACCGGAGTCTCCATCTCAACAAAACCCTCACCATCCAGAAATGATCGCATGGCATTGATTAAACGGCTCCTTTTCACGAAAAGCTTCCTGACCTCTGGATTAGCGATGAGATCAAGATATCTCTGACGGAATCTCGTTTCCACATCCTTGAGACCGTGCCATTTTTCGGGGAGGGGACGCAGAGCCTTGGAAAGGAGCACAATTTTATGAGCTTTGATGCTGATCTCGCCCTTTTTGGTGCGAAAGGCCGGGCCGGTTACTCCTATAATATCTCCTATATCCAGGAGTTTAAACAGCTTATATTGATCATCACCAACGTCGTCTTTTCTGATATAAAGCTGGATTTGGCCGCTCTCATCCTGAATATGGCAGAAAGATGCTTTTCCCATCATGCGCATGGTCATGATTCTTCCGGCCAGCGACAATTCTCTGTCGGTATTTTCAAGCTGATCGAAATTGGCGAATACATATTCTGCTTCTGTGTCCTTCTCGAATCTATAGGGAAATGGATTTATGCCCATCTCCCGAATTTTTTCAAGTTTGGCTCTCCGGGCTTGAATATAAATATCTTCGTTGATTTCTGTCTTAGTTTCATCGGCCATATTATAAGCTCCGCATATTTAGCTATGTAATATTAACTCTGGTATTTTTGTTTCAGCATTTTCAGCACAATAGGCGGCACCAGATCCTCATATTTACCGTGATGCTGGGCGGCTTCCTTGATTATACTGCTGGAAAGGTAGACATATCTGAAAGATGTCATCATGAAGACCGTTTCCACATCCCGGTTCATTTTTCTATTCATCAGTGCCAGCTGGAATTCCGCCTCGAAATCTGAAACTGCCCGCAATCCTCTGACTATTGCAACTGCCTTTTTTTTGCGGGCCAGATCAGCTACCAGCCCTGAAAAATTTATAACGCTTATCTTTCCATTCTCCCGAAAAGTCTCTCTTGTCATCATCAGCCGTTCTTCTTCAGTAAAAAGATAATCTTTGTTTGGATTATGGGAAACTGCCACAATCACCTCATCAAAAATATGGGTTGCGCGCAACGCGATATCGACATGCCCATTTGTAACCGGATCAAAACTGCCGGGATAAATAGCTATTTTCGATTTTTCTGCCATTTTTCAAAATCTCTTTTTTAAGATTTTATATACAATTCGCTTGCCTTTTTATGGGCGCAATATGTCATAAGGTATTCAATCTGTCCAGGGGAATATGAATTTTCCTCGAGTCTCTCTGATGGGAAGAATCCCAGATTATCACCTATTTTTTCTTCAAGAACCGAGATCTCATCCTGGTCCATGTTACCCTCGAAAACAAGCACAGGCATCTCGGTCAATCCAGGCGCTGAGGATATGGAATTTGCCACATTTTCAGAGATTCTCTCGATCAACTGTATTTCCGGACCTTCTTCTGAGTCCCGTCTTGATTTTCGCTCATGATACCATTTCATCTGAAAAGAGCCATTGATATTCCAGAAAACGCACAGGAGGGATTCATCTTCTTTGTATATTATCATCTTGCAGGATGAATCATGAGCAGTCATTTCTAATATATCCTTCCAGAGCATTTGCGGGAGATATATCCCCGAGAGAAACAGAGACCGTTCTTTCAATATACTGCCGATCCTGGCCAGGTGCCTGTTTCTGACTGCCAGGGCATTCTTTTCCATTATTCCAGAATCATCCGGCTTATGCCGGGTTATGGACTGTACCTGATAACCGCTCTGGTCCTCAACAAGCGATTGCCGCATTTCCCAGTGATCCCATCCGTCTATATTCTGGCTCAGGTATTCAAATGCTCTTACCCTGGCCTCAACAGAGAATTCATGCGGCAGAATCAGGTAGGTTTCCAGCTGGTGGAAGGCCGGGAGTTTCTGCTTCACCAATTCCCGAAGACTCTCAGAAAAAGAGAAGAATAGATCCTTCCAGTCTGCGCGTTCGAATTCATAGCTGCCGAAGTCCAGGATCTCCGGCCGGATACCATCAAAGCCGCTGTAAAGATACTTGAGGTTAAAAGATTTAAGTTCCAGAATCAGGAAATCCTGCAATAGCTTGAGCAGAACTACTCCAATGTTAAATAATTTTTGATTTTATCAAAAGTGCGCTGTCCGATGCCCCGTACATCCATCAACTGCTCGAGAGATTGAAAATAGCCGATATTTTGTCTATATTTGACGATCCTTTCAGCATAAACTGGGCCAATGCCGGACAGAAGTTCAAATGAATCTGCAGGTGCGGAATTTATATTGATTTTCAGGCTTCGGGAGGCAGCGGAAGCTGTCACCGGCTGCATTGATGTCTGTTGGGGAAAATCTGCTTCTCCAACCGTTTCAATTATCAGTTCGGGAGGTTGATTGCGATTGTGCTTCTGATAGATCATTATCGCTCCGCCAATCAACATGCAGGCCAGCAGGAATAATATGGCCCAGATATCACCATTCGAAAAAATGTTCTTTCTCTCAGTCATCATGAAAAAAGATATAGTGCCGCCATATGATGGGCAACAAAAAATTTTTCCAATACAGGGAGTGGATTCCTTTCTCAGAACCTGATTTCTACCCAAATACCCAGTTCGCGCACATGGGATTTCTGGTAGCGTGTTTTGTCGTTGCTGTCCTGCCAGCGTGCCTGCAGGCCGCCATTGATGTTAGAGGAGAATGAATACGATATACGTGGCATAACGGTGAAATCTGTTCTCTCCGATGTGGTTGTCCATTCACCAGTCTGCACCTGATTATTTTCGGACTTTGTATTTTTCTGGGATATGCTCAGGTTGAAAGTCAGGGTCGATTGCAGCTTGCCGAATATCGGGAATTTAATACCCTGGGCGGGCGAGAGCGTGGCGCGGGCGGAAAACTGCCAGCTGTTCGACGAGGTGCGCACGGCATTGCTTAACTTCGACGTAAAAAATGTATCGACGCCGTTTATTTCCTGATTATTGTCAAACTGTTCTCTCAGAGTCGAGGACTTGTCGTATTGGAAGGAGCACTGCAGTTTCTGGAACCATGTGAAATTCAATTTTACCAGCGGTGTATAACTGTCGGTTGTGCTCCTGTCGGAAAGATACTGGCGCCCGGCTGTTCTGAATGTCTCATCGGTCTTCTGCGAATACTTGGTATCCAGCGAAAGCGTATTGAAGAAAAACTTGATAATACCGTATCTCTCCAGATTACTGAGAGTAAATGATAAATCGGGCCATGTCGTCGAGACGCTCTTGTTGGAATTGGCACTGGATTCCCTTTCGTTGCGGGCATAGCGCGTATTAATTTTGGTCCCAAGTATGAACCTGATCCCGGTTCTGGCAGTATAGCTTTTTGATTCAGTATTGACATCCCTGGCAGTTCTTGAGATCGCATCGGGATTAATGGTAGCACCCGGGTCGCTGGTAAAGCCGAAAATATATTTCCACTGCGGCCTCTGCTCCAGGCCCCAGATAGAGGACTGCTTGTCAATCGAGTATGTGCCGTTAATATCGTCGATTCGGTTGGTAAAGAATCTTATGAATTTCAGGAACGGCTTGTGCAGTGAAAAGCCTCCGCCGCTGGATGAATCTGATGCGGGTACACTGCCTTTATTACCTCGTCCAAAAAAGGTCTGGGGCGAGAAAGTCGAGCTGATCGAGAATTGATTCCCGGCATTGACATTACGTGTACCCAGTTCATTCCTGGCCGGGTCAGCGTTTTCGCGATAGGTTGCCCTGTACGAGAATTTGTGTGTCAACCACTTGAAGAGCGAGGGACCGTATTCCATGCGCAGTGATTGAGTATTGTCCAGTTCGATTCCCAGCTTAAACTTCTTGGGGTTGAATGAGATATTTATGTCGTCTGCATTTCTGATATCCCTGGTCGTACGCAAATTGTAATCGGCGCTCAATGATCTGAGGATGTTCCAGCTCAGGTCGAGAGTCCCGTCAAGTGTCCGGTTATATGTTTCTGATTTATAATTCTGATTATTGATACTTTTCGAGTAATTCTTCTTGACCGTACCGGAAAGATTGAACCTGCTCGGTAGAAGGCCGAGCTGAGTGTCCTTGAGCGACTGCGGTATAAGGGGAATGGGCCTTAACCAGAAGAGGATTGGAATATTCAGGGAGGCCTTGGGAGTCATATCGTATGTCGCCCTGGCCTGATACGATTCTGAATGCGAAAATGGCACGGTAGGAGACTTGCTGTCCGATTCGCTATATGAATATGAGGTGTTCAGGCGGTTCAAGAGAAGCCCAAAGAGCAGATTGCCGCCCTGCTTCCTGAATGACTGCGAAATCGAAAACCGCGTATTGGTCGACCGGGTTGTTTGTGCCTCTTCCTGCTCTGGGGGAACGATAATATCTGATCCCGGCTTCAACCTTGGAACAGAAGTTCTTTCGCTCACACTGTATGTGAAAGGCAGGGAGGCTCCCCAGCTGGGAGGGAGGATCTTGTGGATGTTGACCTTGGCGGAATAACTGTAACTGGTCTCGGAGCTTCCGGAGCCGAGATTGGAACTGCTCGAGGCGGTCAGATTCCGGAAAAACTCGTCCTGTTTCCTGTAGTTGAATGTATAGGATGCGAAATCGGAAAGCCCGCCTGAAACGGAGAGCCTCATGGCTGTACCGGGATCGTTGCGTACATCTGAAACCCGCAATTCATCGACCCATATCTCTCCCGATACAGGCTCGTAATTGACTGTATCGGTATTTGTGACCGCCAGACCAAAGTATAAGACAGAAGTCAGCGATGGGCTCCCTTTAACCGCATATTTGCCGACCTTCAATTCAGTGATACTGGGATCTTCTGCCTTCAACCTGTTAAGTGAATCCTTAACCAGGGTTACCTCGCTGAAATCCATCACAACTTCGTTGGAATCACTCCATCCCGGATAAATATTGGTCTGATATTGGTAATAGTTTTCAGCATTGTTGCCCAGTCGGAAGATGAAATGAATTGGTGATGGTCCCGCGGGAAGGGAATCCGGACCATGCACATACATCCTGATTTTCTTGTAGCCTGCATAATCCTCCGCCCGGAAGAGTTCGCGTGCAGCAATAGCAGTATCAGGCACCATGACAAAAGTGTCAATTACAGTAGAATCCACTGTGATCTGTGTATCGACAGGGTAGAACTGCAGATTGCTGAAGCGCAGCAGCAGCGACTGCTCTTTCTCGTATGTTTCCGTGGTGCGATCGTAATATCCGGTCACGCCCGGGGGAGGGGTGTAATCGAGATTCTCCTCGGTATTGATAGCGGATACGTTAAATTCCGGGAAAAATGCGGCAGCGGTTCGATCGATATTCATCGGCCGAATTGAATCTTCTTCCCAACGTGTCGACACCAGGTTGATATCCGCTATTTCAACCACCACAGTGGAGTCGAAACCGGTCAGCCAGACCCTGCTGTAAGCGATCCTGCCCCAGTCGGGATTATTGATCGCTTCATAGTTCAATGAATCCCGAAGAGGAATCTGGTAGGTTATCCAGTTATTAAGATTCGAGCCGTCCACCCGATATTTATTGTCCGCGAGATCGATTTCAAGCCGGAAGAATTTTTCCACTGTGTTCAGAGAACCCTTGCCGTCAAGATCTTCTGTGTCCGGTCGTGCGCCGCTGGCATCAAAACGGTTCCCTTCGGTGCCGTTGATATTCGAGTAATCGTTTTTATTTTCATATGAATAGTTATCTCCCGACGGATCAGGATTCGTTGTTGAATCATAGCATGCTTCAGCCGTGTCCGCCAGACCATCAAGACCCACATCTTCGTCCTGCTCAAGGATGCCGTTCAAGTTCTTATCTTCTGTATCAAGGATCCCGTCACCATCTATGTCTTCAGAAACATCTCCCAGGTCGATATATATTTTTCCATTGTCGGGGATTCTTCCGTTATTGATCTTCATTCTTATTTCGAGCAATTGCGCACGGGTTTGATCCTGGCTGCCGGTCGAATAGGCGCGCATAATGCCGGCCCAGCTCTCGGCCGGAGTAACTGCGATCGAATCCGGATTACATTCATCCTCTGAATTTGGATCGGGAATGGATTCGAGCGGGTCAAAAATAAGACTGATTGTCGTTTTTCTATCATTCCCGCGCACATCGCGATTATAAATATCCGTTACTGAATAGGGGTCATAAGGATTGAACCAGATCATCTTCCCTCTCAACTCAGGATCAACCAGATCCGGCGCGGAGGATTTGGTGTACTGGTAACGTGTAATTCCCAATGAGAATGTCTCCTTGGCGCTCTCGAAGTCGTCGACAAATGCCTCGCCGGCGGTGTTTGGATTCGGCCGGGACTGAGCAATCTCGCCCGAAAAGGCGATACGCGAATCAGCCGTGGCTTCAACCAGGGGCAGTGCATCGGTAAGCGAGGTCAAAAACGGCAGGTCGGTCGAATAGGCAAAGTCGGCATCCCAGACCAGAGATTTGGAGGTTTCCTGCCCGACACGCGGCTTGCGGTCGGTCGATTTCTCACCTTTATACAGGACAGTTGATCCGATCTTGAAATTCGGATTGAACTCATATTCACCACGAACTCCGAAGAGGTTTTTCTTCTCGGAAGTGATAAATGGCTCATATTCAAAGTCAATCTGCAGATCGGCGTTTGGATCGGAGACAGCATCGGTTAAAAATGTTATCCTCCCGATTTCATAGTAAATCTTGTAATCCCGGTCCTTTTTCAGCTCCTCACCGTTGAGGATCACTCTTTCGGAGTTTTCAATAATATTGACCCGGCCAAGATAATATTCGGTCTGGCGCTGCGAGGTCTCGAACTGGATATAATACTTCGTATATTGTGATGGGTTGCCGGTTATTGTGCTGCGCCTGGTATTGTATATCTGGGGTACCTTCACATTCAATGTCGCCCCATTCGGAGCATAGGATACATTGGAGGCGAAAGGATTAGGCTCAGGAAATATCAGATAACCCCGATCCCTCAGCAGGATATTGCTGTTTTTAGAATCGATTATGCCATCAGGATTATCCGCCCCGGTAACATCCCTCTGGTCAAGACCCATGATTTGGATGTAAGGCGTGCCATCCTGATGTGAAAGGTTTTTATCGGGCTGGGTTTCGGTTCCCGGTTCACCCAGATAGATCTGGACATCGATTCCTTCCGGATCGATGTCCCTGGCGCCCAGACTGTAGACATTACGCCATTCATTGCGCCAGGTCTGGTATGTGCTGTCTGCTACATGCTCTTCCAAAGCGATCAGTTTCAATGAAAGCGTATCTCCAAGCCGATTACCAATCTCTACTACCTCTCCGGAAGTCAAACGGACACGGAACCATCCGGCGATCAGACGAGTGCGGTCATAGGTAAACATCTCGAGATACAGTGACTTGTTGTAAACGTAATAGTCGTCGTAATCGAGACGTTTTACCGTGGTAGTCCGGTCTTCCTGCGGATACTGGCCAAAACTCTCCGGCTCAACGGCAACATTGGCATAGTTCCACTGCTCGTTTATTTCAGTATTGGCGCCGCTCTGGATATTGTGATATGTATATATTTCCGATTCAATGATCGTGTCGACATTGTCCTCCGGGAAGAAGAGCCAGAAGAATGTGCGCTCCAGATAGTCATAGTCGCGCTTGTAATTGGTTGATTTGGCGGCTCCAGCCTCGAAGCTGGAACTTTCGGTCGAACCTTTTTCCTGCGAGACGATTGCGGTCAGGTCAAGAGCTCCGACTTTGGCCGTGGCCTTTATGCCGAACAACCCTTGCACTCTCTGGGAGTAACCCACAAACTGGGTATTGGGAAGCGACAGATTTGTGTTACCCGCCTCTATCGATTGGATTATCTCATCTTCAGTGCCTTTATATCTAATCCTTATAGTATTCGCAAGATCTGTCTTCCTTTCCGAATTCTGGTCCACCTCGACCGATATCTTTGTACCGATTGTACCCTTGATGCTGTAGCGCGAAACCTGCTCCATATCCAGGGATGGAAATTTATTTACTCGGTTCAGGGCATCCGATTCCTTGTCAGTCCATTGACTTCGTCCGGAGAAAGATATCTTCTGGTAACCGGTAACATCAAGCCCGGCAGTTCCTTCACCGGCGATTGCCTTGATAACACCGCCCACTTGATCTCCCAGGTCCACCTTGACATTCAACAGCCCGGCGGCCTTATCCCTTTCAGCTTTCTTGGTACTTTGATAAAGATTCTGACGCCAGTAATTGGCCACTTCGGCGCTGCCATAGACCCTGGCATTCTCAAGATAATCAGCATATCGATCTGTCTCGATCTTATGCTGGTTAACAGTACGGGAGTAGTATAGATTTCTGGTCTTCTTGTCCCAGCTGGCAGTGACATTATACTGCGTTCTTCTGTTATTCAGGAGTCCGGGCCCTTCACCGGCAAATGATAATCCCGGCTCCTGCGGTTTTTGGGGGAAGGGTGTAATATACGGAGTTTCGTAGTTCAGCGGCATCCTCAGCCGGCTGAAACTCTTTTCGGACGATTCTTCTTCGGTTTCCTCATTACCCTGCGCCACCAGAGCGGGGCTCAATCCCAGCAGAATAACAAGAATGCCGATCAGGCTAATGATTTGGAATCTATTCCTTAAATTCACAAACAGACCTTATATTTAAATTCCTTGACCGGTATTAATACGCTATAAGACTCTCCTTTGTGATTAATCGCCCAAAAAAGTTATTTCTTCTTCCAGATTATATCCGTACTCGTCTTTAACTTTCTTCTTCAAAGCCTCAGCCAGTTTACGTACATCCTCGGCCCGGGCCTTTCCAGAAGCATTTATCAAGATGTTCGCATGTTTTTCGAACACTCCCGCACCACCAATGTGCATTCCCTTTGCTCCTACTTTTTCGAGTAAAAATCCGGCCGCCAGCTTCCCGTACGGCTCGTCTGCTTTTTCAATATTTTTAAAAAAGCAACCTGCCGAGCAATCCTTCCGTGGATGTCTCTGGTTGCGCAATTCGAGAATCTCATCCTGTTTTTTCAGCAATACTACAGGCTTCTCGGACACATATCTAAAACGTGCCCGCAGCACTATTTCATTGGTTTTTTTCAATATACTATTTCTATACGAAAAGGCAAAGTATTTATTGGCTTCCCAGCGCGGTTCCCCGCCCGGCTTCAGTATTTCCGCTTCAATCAGAATATCGGCCACCGAGGTGCCGAATGCTCCGGCATTTCCATGAACTGCTCCGCCCACCTGGCCCTTGATACCGGCCATGCCGACCAATCCCCCCAAACCGTTGCGGCAGCTGTAATCTACCAGCTCCTCCCAGTCATACCCGGCTTCGGCTTCGATATATTCATTTGTGACCTCAATACCGGTGTTGGCTATATGTATTATCAGACCGGGGTAACCATTATCGGAAATGAGCAGATTTGATCCTCCGCCGACTATAAAGAATCTCAGGTTATTATCATAAGCCATATTGACGGCATCGATAATATCATCGCGAGCTTCGCACTTTATAAACATCCGTGCGGGTCCGCCAATTTTGAAAGTAGTATAATCGGCAAGTATATGATTTTCGCGAAAATTCTCTCCGAAACGCTTCTTGAAAATCGCAATAATATTATTGATTTCGGCTGCCTGTAAATTTTGCATGGGATTCCCGATTAAAAGTACAATTATCCAATTAATTTATACAAAAAAATACTTGAAAGTTCTGGAATTTATTGATTTTGTGGATTATCCGGTCTTTCTTTATCGGCGCTCTCATCATCTTTTTTTGTATCTTCTTTTTCTATAGTGCTTTCTTCGGTTTTATGTTCGCTTCTTTTGTCTTTTTCGGCATTTATTTCATCCAGATAATTCATCCTCAGTTGATAAAGGACCCTTTTGGTCAATTTCTCCTCATCTGGAGTGAGATTTCCAGCAGTTTTCTTCTCGATCATATCCAGCATATCGATGGTCATCTGAGCCTGCTGCAGATTTTTCTCAGTCTTGCCGGTCATGGGATTCATCATTTTACCCATGCTCTGCATAGCGGACGCCTCCAGCGACATAACAAGACCAATATAAAGAGAATCCACATTTTGCTGCTTGTTTTCTTCCGCCACTGTTATCCTTTCTTCATCAATCTGACTGCAATTGATAGATTGTGCTGAAGATCGATAACCTCCGCTTCCACTTTTTTCAGCATACGGCTGAGATCATAGTCGCTAATGTCCTGTTGTATCTCTTTCATATATTCGCCGATCTTTTGAGCCAGATCCGCGGCCTCAGTCAGCTTTTCATACTTGGACATTTTTCCTCCGTCTTAACCGGCGGCAAGATTAGCAAACATGCCGGAATATCTTCTGATGACCTCTTTTTTTAAGGTTGACAGCTCCTCCGCCGGTAATTTAATTTTTTTTGAAACTATGTCAAACGCATATTTGCGCGCAATATTCAATAAATCCAAATCCCTGATAATATCAGCCATCTTAAAATCCGGAAGGCCATGCTGTTTTTCACCGAGAAATTCGCCCGGCCCCCGGAGGCGCAGATCGAATTCAGCAATCCTGAATCCATCCTGCGTGGAGGCAATCGCAGCCAGTCTTTCTGCGGCGATATCTGTTGATTTCGAACCGGTTATCAGGATGCAGTAGGACTGGTCGGCTCCCCGGCCCACACGTCCCCGCAGTTGATGTAACTGGGAAAGACCAAATCTTTCGGCATTTTCGATCACCATAATGGTCGCCTCAGGAACATCCACACCGACTTCTATGACGGTGGTGGCCACAAGGATGTCAATCTTTCCGGCGCGAAAATTTCGGGTGATCGATTCCCGTTCGTCAGGAGACAGGCGGCCATGCATCAAGGCCAGTCTGTGATTCGGAAAAACCTCTTTCGACAGTCTATCATATTCATCGGTTGCCGCCTTTAATTGCATCTTCTCGGATTCCTCGATCAGAGGATAGACGATATAGACCTGCCTG
>JAABVY010000227.1:0-611 GCA_011777135.1 Candidatus Zixiibacteriota bacterium
GTTCTTAACCGATACTGCACGGCTCGCAGACGTTGTGCTTCCAATATCGTCTAATTTCGAAACCGACGGTACATTTGTGAATTGGGAAGGTGTTATACAGAAATATACGAAAGCTATTAAAAACATCGGTGAATCAATGCCCCTCTGGGAAATCTTCACGAAACTGGCTGGCGTGTTTGGTGTGGACTTCAATTTCCGCACCGCCGATGACGTGTTTCGCCAATACGCTCCCATCATAGGGAAGCATGGCATCGATAGGATGGCCACTATCCCGGAAACCGGTATAAGATTTCAGAAGAGAAAAGACTATCCCGATATCGGTTTGATGCCAGTGAGTTATCGACAGCCCTCATCAGAGGATTTGCCCCTCACGGTGTTGAGCGGCAATGGTGATCACCACTTCAGCCGGAATTTCAGCACCCGTTGTGAGAGTCTCAATAATTTCCTTGCAGATCCATACATCGCCATAAATGAAAAACTGGCCGAGGACATGATTATCTCCGAGGGCGACCTGATAAAACTTGAAAATTCCTCTGGAAAAATAGTGGCAAAAGCTTTAATATGGCCAAATCTTCCGGAGGATGTGGTCTTTGTGCCGGATAATTTTATTG
>JAABVY010000227.1:666-11332 GCA_011777135.1 Candidatus Zixiibacteriota bacterium
TCGAGCGCAGGGTGGTGGCACGTTTCCAGACGCGTCTCGGTCCGATTTATACAGGCCCTAATGGACTGCTTCAGCCGGTCGCCGACCTTGTAAAGCTTTTATTTAAAGAAGATATAATTCCAGAACATGTTGATAAGAAGATATATGTCATCGCCCCCATGGCAGCGTTTATTCCGGCAACTCTCTCAATTGTAGTGATACCGTTCGGATCATCAATAACTATATTCGGCCGCGAGATCGACCTGGTGCTGTCCGATTTGAATGTAGGTGTACTTTATGTATTTGCAATAACATCGATCGGTGTTTACAGTATTATTCTCTCGGGCTGGTCATCCAATAGCAAATATTCACTTCTCGGCTCGATCAGGTCATCGGCCCAGATGATCTCCTACGAAGTCAGCATGGGTCTGGCGGTTGTGAGCGTGGTGCTGGTTTCCGGCAGTTTGAATTTGAATACGATAGTAGCGCATCAGGAAAATCTCTGGCACATATTCTCGCAACCGGTGGCTTTCATGATCTTTCTGGTTTGCGGAATAGCGGAGACAAACCGCGCACCATTCGATCTTCCTGAGGCGGAATCCGAACTGGTTGCTGGCTATCACACAGAATACTCGGCCATGAAATTTGGCATGTTTTTCGTGGGCGAATATGCCAATATGATCACTGTTTCCGCAATGGCTACAACCCTCTTCCTGGGCGGATGGCAGGGACCGGGAGATTCAGGCATATTATCCATGCTCTGGTTTGCAATTAAGGTTTTCATTTTCCTGTTTTTATATCTCTGGTTGCGCGCTACCCTGCCGCGGTTCCGTTACGATCAACTTATGAACTTTGGATGGAAGGTGCTTCTGCCGCTGGCGATTCTGAACGTGCTGGTTACATCGGCAGTGGTGCTTATTATATAGTGGAAATAAATGTTTAGAGTACTGAAACAGATATTTGTGGCAATTCCGGTTGGATTGTATACAACCATGAAGAATTTTTTTAGAAGGCCGGTTACAATCCAGTACCCCAAAATCAAACCGCCCATGTACCCGCGTTACCGGGGATTGCATTTCCTGGAGCGGTATGATCACGACGGCTCCGAACGTTGTGTATGCTGCGGATTGTGCGCTGCGGCCTGCCCGGCGGACTGCATCTACATGGAAGGAGCTGAAAACGAAAAAGGGGAGAGGTATGCCAAAGTATATGAGATAAACGAGCTAAGGTGTATCTTCTGCGGCTACTGTGAGGAAGCCTGCCCGGAGGAGGCGATCTTCCTGGGTAAAGAATACGAGTTCTCGACAGATCACAGGGATAAGTTCATTTATACCAAGGATGACTTACTGGTTCCGTGGCCGCGCAAGAAACCATCACCTGTAAAATTTATTCGAAGGACCAAACGTCCTGATGTGTACTGAAATGAATTATAAGAAAGCGGTAGGATGACTTTGGAATATGTAATCTTCTTCGCCAGCGCTCTGGTGGCAATTGTATGTGCATTGCTGGTGATTTCACAGAAGAACCCTGTGGCCTCGGTGATCTTTTTGATCATGGCCTTTGTTGCCCAGGCTATTCTTTATATTCAGCTTTCGGCGCTTTTTGTGGCTGTCCTGCAGATAGTTGTATATGCCGGCGCAATTATGGTCTTATTCCTATTCGTGATCATGCTACTTAATCTGAGGCGTGATGACTTCGGACCGGAAAAACATCCGATCCAGGGATGGCTGACCAGAATATTCGGAATTGTCCTGGTTGCCGAGTTGATAATCGTCATCGCACGCGGAGTATCTCAGAGCGAGAGTGTTGAGAGAGCCGGCACGGAATTTGGCAATGTCGAACAGGTGGCCACCACCCTTTTCACGAAATATGTTTTCCCATTTGAGTTGACATCGATCCTTTTAATTGTCGCCATTATCGGGGCGGTTGTGCTGGGGAAAAGAAGGCAGGGGGAGAAGTAGGATGGTGCCTTTAGAATATTATCTGATTTTAAGCGGAATAATTTTCACTATTGGTGTCTCAGGTGTGGTTATTTCCCGCAATATAATAATTGTATTTATGTCGATTGAATTGATGCTTAACGCCGCCAACCTGGCGCTGATTTCTTTTGCAAGGCAGTTTGCCGATCCCAGCGGGCATGTTTTCGTCTTTATTGTCATGGCTGTGGCGGCAGCAGAGGCGGCGGTCGGACTTGCTATTATTATCGCACTATTTAGAAATAAGGATACGATTAACCTCGATGACTTTAATGTCATGAAGTGGTAGCTATTGTTTATGCTTGATTATATCTGGCTCATAGTCCTGATGCCCCTTCTGGGATTTCTGGTGAATGGCCTCTTAGGGAGGCGATTCTCCAGACCTGTGGTTTCGCTTATAGGCTGCGGAACTGTCTTTGTTTCTCTTGTGATGTCAGTTATCGCATTTTTCGAGCTCCTGCAGCTCGATCCGCATCACCGCTACCATGAAATATACAGCCTGTTTAAATGGATTCCATCGGGTGCTCTGGATATTGAAATCGGATTCCTGTTTGATCCGCTCTCAGCTGTCATGGCTCTGGTAGTCACTGGTGTGGGATTTCTGATTCATGTCTATTCCATCGGTTATATGGCGCATGATAAAGACTACGCCAGGTTCTTTACATACATGAATCTGTTTACAGGCTCTATGCTTTTACTGGTGCTGGCCAACAACTTCCTTCTGCTCTTTGTCGGGTGGGAGGGAGTCGGTCTCTGCTCATACCTGTTGATCGGATTCTGGTACACCCGTCAATCGGCAGCGAATGCGGGCATGAAAGCATTCATAGTGAATCGAATCGGCGACTTTGGATTCCTCCTGGGAATTATGCTGATCTTCTGGACTTTCGGATCGCTGAATTTCCATGAAGTTTTCGGTTCAGCTTTCGGATTCTTCCAATCGATGCATGGCACCGGTGGTGAAGAGGTTGTTTTAAGAGACATTTTGGGTCTTGGCATGGGCACATTCACTTTGATAACGATATTCCTATTCATAGGCGCAACCGGTAAATCAGCACAGATACCGTTATATGTGTGGCTGCCTGATGCTATGGAAGGCCCCACTCCTGTCAGCGCATTGATCCATGCCGCAACAATGGTGACAGCCGGTGTGTACATGGTGGCACGCTGCAATGTACTGTATCTTTTGGCGCCGGACACATTGATGCTGGTGGCCATAATTGGAGCAGCTACGGCATTCTTCGCGGCCACTATGGGTGTGGCGCAAAACGATATTAAACGTGTACTTGCATATTCTACCGTATCACAGTTGGGATACATGTTTCTTGCATGCGGAGTTGCAGCGTTCGGAGCAGGGATATTTCATCTTATGACGCACGCTTTCTTCAAGGCGCTCCTGTTCCTTGCGGCCGGTTCCGTTATACACGGAATGAGCGAGATTCAAGACATGCGCCAGATGGGCGGTTTGAAATCGAAAATGCCAGTGACATTTATTACCATGCTCCTTGCGACTCTGGCAATATCAGGCATACCGCTATTCTCAGGATTTTTCTCCAAAGATGAGATTTTGTGGAAATCGTTCTCATCTGATTACGGCGGAATTGTCTTCTGGATAATTGGCCTTGTTACGGCCGGCATAACCGCTTTCTATATGTTCCGTCTGATCTATATGACCTTCTACGGCAAGAACAGGGCGCCTGATGATGTCCAGCATCATATTCATGAATCTCCAAAAGTTATGACGGTTCCCTTAATGATCCTTGCATTCCTGGCGGTTGTAGGGGGATGGGTCGGCATACCACCAGCATTGGGAGGAGGGGCATGGTTCGAGGAGTTTTTGCATCCGGTCTTTGCGCAGGGCGAGCAGATCATGGCGCACGGGCACCATCCCGAGGGCTTCACATTGGAATATATACTCATGGCCGCCAGTGTGGTGCTGGTGCTGATCTCGATATTCGTTGCATACACATTGTATAGAAGAAAACCCGAGATATCTACCAGACTGCGCGAGAAATTCTCGGGGCTGCACAAGGTCGTATATAACAAATATTACGTGGATGAATTTTATCAGGGCGCGGTGGTGAAGCCGCTGGTCGGTTTGTCATTCTTTTTCTGGAAAGTATTTGATATTGTCGTGATAGATGGTCTGGCAAATGGTCTGGCATATATGATTAAATCATTTTCATCAGGAGGAAGAAAAATCCAGACCGGCTTTCTTAGAAATTATCTTCTGATCTTTGTGCTGGGTGTAGTGATTTATATGGCTTATGTAGTGTTGAAATAATATGGATAGTTCGATTTTGACAATTATCACGTTCCTGCCCATAGTGGGCCTGATTTTGATCTGGCTGACAGGCAAGGATAATCACCGCACGATCAAGTATATTGCCTGGACGGTGACTTTTATAGATTTCGTGCTCTCACTCTATATCTATCTCAGGTTTGATATGGCCGAGAGCGGATTTCAATTTGTATACAATATTCCATGGATCAGCCATTTCGGCATACGCTATGCCGTCGGAATAGACGGTATTTCTCTCTGGCTGGTTATACTAACTACGTTTCTGGGATGGCTTGCTGTATGGTCATCCTGGACTGCTGTCAAGGACCGCCTCAAAGGATACATGATTTCTTTACTGGTTCTGCAGACAGGCATGCTGGGAGTGTTTGTCTCGATGGACCTGTTCCTGTTCTATGTATTCTGGGAAGTGATGCTGATCCCGATGTATTTCCTGATCGGTATCTGGGGTGGTCCCAGAAAGATATACGCTACCATAAAGTTTGTCCTGTTCACCATGCTGGGTTCGCTGTTGATGTTAGTGGCAATACTGTTTATCTATTTCAAATCGGGCGGGACAACATTCAGCATCTCGGAACTGACCCAATTCTGCGTCACTCTTCCCGTATCAACACAGATGTGGCTCTTTGCGGCCTTCGGGCTGGCGTTTGCAATCAAGGTACCCATGTTCCCGTTCCATACATGGCTGCCTGATGCTCATGTGCAGGCTCCGACAGCCGGTTCGGTTATTCTGGCAGGGGTGCTTTTGAAGATGGGAACTTACGGTTTCCTGCGTTTTTGTATGCCTATGTTCCCGGAGGCATTTGAGCAATTTATTCCGGCCATCGCTGTCCTGGCGGTTATCGGAATTATTTATGGCGCGATGGTGGCCATGGTACAGAAAGATGTTAAATCGCTGGTGGCGTTTTCATCGGTCTCGCACATGGGCTTTATTATGCTGGGACTGACCGCGCTCAATATGCAGGGCATGCAGGGGGCAATCCTGCAGATGCTCAATCATGGTATCTCCACCGGCGCTCTGTTCATGATCGTGGGAATGATCTATGAACGCAGGCATACGAGGATGATTGCTGAATTTGGAGGTGTATTCAAATCAATGCCGATCTGGTCCACCTTCTTTATAATCGTAGCGCTGTCATCAATAGGATTGCCATTCACAAACGGTTTTGTGGGTGAATTCCTGATCCTGACCGGCACATTCGGAGTGGCTCCGGTCTATGCGATCCTGGGCGCCACCGGAGTTATCCTGGCCGCCTGCTATATGCTCTGGATGATCAAGCGGGTGTTGTTCGGCGAGTTGACCAAAGATGCTAATAAGAATTTAACGGATCTGAAGACGTTTGAAAAGCTTGTTCTGGTACCGTTTATTATCATGATTTTCTGGATCGGCATTTATCCGTCAACCTTCTTAAATCCGATGAAGAACTCGGTAGAGAAACTGATCGGCGATGTTACCAAATATGTGAGGCATACTGAGATAGATAATGAGGCGGAAGCCTATGTACCATACAATCCGCATGAACCCCAAGCAGAGGAGCATGCAGATGTCCGAGATTAAATTATTTACCAAGGTTGGCTGTCCTTATTGCGCAGCCATGAGAGAATCCTTGAACAGCGAAGGCGTTGATTACAAGGAAATTGACGTGCACTCGTCATCGGAGGCCATGCAGGAGGCGCTGACATTTTCCGGCGGGAGACGGATGGTGCCGATTGTGGTCCGTGATGGCGATGTGAAGGTTGCGCCTGACGGCGGCTGAGATTTCTAAGGAGTAACGTGGTAGTTTACCATGCAGGAAACAGTTAAAACGATACTTGAAAATTTCTCGCTGAATATCGATCTGGTGGCGCTCATGCCGGAGATCATCATCTGCGGCATGGCGCTTATCACCATGATTGTGGAGCCGTTTCTTAAAGGTGATAACAAGAAAGTGGTCATGCATTTAGCCTGGCTGTCTATTGTTGCCGCTTTGGTATCGATTTATTTCATCCTGACTTCACAGCCGAATCTGACTTCACTGCAGTTTGCCGATGCCTACAGGATCGACAGCTATTCCTTATTATTCAAGGCGATATTTCTGATCGGGTCTCTATTGACTGTATTCATCTCAAGCAATTTCCTGAAATTCAAGGATGTGCCTGACGGAGAGTTCTATTCCCTGATTCTCTTTGCCACATTTGGAATGATGAATATGGCCAGCGCCGGAGACCTGATCGTTCTGTTTATCGGACTTGAGATTATGTCCCTGTCTTTATACGTCCTGGCGGGAATACTGCGGCGAAGCGTATATGCCAATGAGGCTTCATTAAAGTATTTCCTTATGGGAGCGTTTGCCTCAGGGTTCCTGATCTTTGGGATCGCCTTCATCTACGGTGCAACCGGTACAACATCAATCATAGATGTAATACAGTCATCCGAAATTCTTTCAAACACTTATCTCATGATCGGCGCAGCCATGGTCATGATCGGCCTGGGATTTAAGATCGGTGCAGTACCGTTTCATATGTGGATTCCGGACGTCTACACGGGTTCTATAACAAATGTTACGGCATTCATGTCCGCCGGGCCCAAGGCGGCCGCCTTTGCAGCATTCTTCCAGGTCTTTATCGTGGCGCTCAGACCCCTGCAGAACGAGCTGGAGGTGGTGTTATGGATACTTTCAGCCCTTACAATGACTTTGGGAAATATCCTGGCAATCACTCAAAATGATGTTAAACGCATGCTGGCCTATTCATCGATCTCGCATGCCGGATACGTTCTGATTGCGCTGGTGGCATTTACCCCGGCCGCCACTACGGCGGGACTGTATTATCTGCTCTGTTATACGGTTATGAATATTGGTGCATTTACTATTCTGATTATGGTCGAGGCGCGCGAGAATTCCGATACCAATTTCTCCTCATTTGCGGGCATGGCCAGAAGATATCCGTTTCTGGGAATCTTGTTGACAATCTTCATGATATCGCTTGCCGGATTCCCGCCTACGGCCGGATTTATGGGCAAATTCCTGGTTTTTAAAGCGGCTATCGATACTGGTTCGACATCTTTGATAGTTTTGGTTGTGCTGGCTGTAATCAATAGCCTTGTTTCAGTCTATTACTATCTGCGGGTTGTTGTTGTCATGTTTATGGTCGAGCCGGAGCTGGAATATCGTCCAATCAATTTCGCAACCGGGATAATTGCCGCTCTGGTAATCAGTATGGGCGGTACTTTGCTGCTCGGGATTTATCCCCAGCTTTTTGCGCTTTTTCTGAATACCTCACTTATCTAATTTATAATCAAGAGATTTGATAACTTCATCAGAGTTTCTTGCAATCTGCAAGATGAATCTTGCGATTGTCTATGAATTCTATCTGTGAATCCAGGGGTCATTTATAACTTCCCACCTAAATCCTTGAGCCATCGACTGCTTATTTTTAAACACGAGTTTGGCATCAGCCTTGCGGAAATAAAAAAGCGCTATGAAAAATTCAAGGAAAATACAGGGCAGAGTAAATTCCAGGGGATTCACGCTCATCGAACTGATGATCGTGGTCGTAATCATTGGTATTCTTGCTGCAATGGCGATCCCCCGCTGGTGGAAAGCGTCGGAGAGATCGAAGCAGTCTGAGGCCAAGCTGATCTTAAAGCAGATCTATACTAATGAGGAGACCTATTTTCAGGCAAATTCCCAGTATTTTATAACCGGAGAAGTGGCCTCGGCCTCCAATCCCTTCGCCTTTGCGCCGATCTGGGTGGATGTCATCGGCGGGGCGCTGTATGAATATGTAATTCAGGGAGACGCAGTTTCGTTCACGGCCACGGCCACAGCCAATCTGGATGCTGATGCTACTATCGATACCTGGTCTATTGATCAGGACGGCATCCTCTTGAGGGTGATCGATGACACGGCCGATTAATTGCAAAATGCAAGAGTACTGTGGTAAACCACGAGTTTGAAAGAGCAATTGAAGCGAGGAATTGAAAAGCAGACAAGCAAAAGAACTTAAGTTAAGAAATGAAAGGAGTAGAAGTTAGCCCTTGTTCAAAAAAAGAAGAATAAATATCAGGACAACGGCAAACGGATTGCAATTAAAGAAACGGCAAAGATGAAAAGAAAACTTAGAAGGTATAAACCCAAAAAACTTCGGTAGGAGGTTTTAAGATGTTTCAGAAGTTCCAGAAGAACAGAAAAGGTTTCACACTGATCGAGCTCATGATCGTGGTCGTCATTATCGGCATTCTGGCCGCTCTGGCTATTCCGCGTTTCATGAAGGCTTCGGCCAAGTCGAAAACATCCGAGGCCCAGCTGGTCTTGAAGCAAATCTACACCATGGAGCGTACCTACAAACAGCAGTTCGATACATATTCTGCTGACCTGAACGCCATCGGTGTAGAGGTTCCGCCTAACGCCAAGTATACTTATTCGGTGCTTGCTGCCGACCAGACCACTTTCACAGCTCAGGCTGACTGGGCGGCTCCGGGTATTGACGATGACGCTACCCCGGATACATGGACGATCGACCAGGATGGTACGATACTCCATACCTCGAACGACTTGACAGGCTAAAATTGCCGCATAGTTGACACGGAAGGGCGGCCCCTGAGAGGGGGGCGCCCTTTCTTTTTGGCCTCCAGCCCAAATCCGATTCAGTTGCGTCAGATCCTGATCCGCTCCCGGCGGATTGTGGTCTGACGCCATTCATCACGGAATTCTCAAAAATCATTGACTTTTATTAATAACAGTTTCATACTTTAAAGTTAAGCTTTAGCTAAACCAGGGAGAGGATTCTTGAAAAAAAGATTGATTATTTCACTATTTTGCCCACTGCTGTTTCTTTTTACCATTCAGCTCGAGGCGAAGGAGGATACAGCAGCCGACTCAATACCAGAGCGTGAATACCCGCTGATTCCGACTGAGGCGATTAATGATGCCCTTTCGGGTATCAAGATGACAGCCGGTGACATGAGCTTCAGGACGGATTATGTAGAGATTGACNNTGACCGAGAATCCTCTGGCAATGGCGGATAAGACAAAATATTTCGCGGATTTCTTTTTCAATGACAGCAACGAAATCGACAATTACTTCATAGAAGCGGCGGATGTCATTATCAGGCCCCCTGAAAATATTAAAGAGGTCTTGTACGAATTGGTCCTCAATGTCAACCTGGCCGGTTCACCTTCACGCAGTTCTCATATAACTCCGCCGAATGTGGATTATCCCGACGACGTGTCGGAAATTGATATCGTATCCCTGGATCAGATTTTTCTGCAGATATATGAATATCTATACGGCTGGGGTCATGATAATCCAGTCATTGATTCCCTGCGCCGGTCAAGATTCTTCACAGGCGGGCTTGAAAGAGAGCAATTTATATTTTTGAGAGACTCATTTCCAATTCTGATTCTTGAAGATGAAAAGGATGAATTCAGGCCTCTGGAGGAGCTCGACAGCCTTCAGAAATTCGAGGAGGAGCTCTCAAAACGAGCTATTCCTGTCTGCGAAGATTTGGAGCTAACCGGACTTTTTTCAAAATATGCAGTTTACCTGGTAAATTTTACTTTTCTGCTCGAGACTATGCTTGATAATAATGCCGAATATTATGAGCTCTTTGACTCAAAAGAATGGCAGGTCGAGAAGGAAACCCTGCGGGGTAAGATTGCTGTGGGCGGATGGGGAGAGAATCAGTATGAAGGTAAATATCAATTCATACTCGATTTTGGCGGCAATGATAGATACCTCCTTGATCATAACGACAGCACACAGATTATAATCGACCTCGATGGTGATGACTTATATATAGCGAGAGAAGACCACTGCCTCGGCTCAGGCTTCTTCAGTCTCGGTATATTGTACGACCATGCAGGCGATGATATTTACAATGCGAGAAATTTTGCCCTCGGCTCGGGCTTATTCGGAGCAGGCTTTCTTATAGATAAGGATGGCAATGATACATATCTAGGAGATACGCATACACAGGGAGCGGGGACATTCGGAATCGGTATGCTGATAGATCAATCCGGAAACGATGATTACAAGGCCGCGCTTTTCAGCCAGGCATATGCCGGTGTGCAGGGCTTCGGGTCGATTGTTGAACACAATGGCAATGATTCATATTACGCAGGCGGAAAATACAAAGACTTTCTGCGATACGAGGACCATTACATCTCACTGTCACAAGCACAAGGTTTTGCATTTGGATTCAGGCCGCGTATGTCCGGCGGAGTGGCGCTCCTGATCGATTCGGCAGGTCATGATACCTATATCTCCGATATCTTCGGGCAGGGGGCATCATACTGGTATGGACTTGGCGCGCTTTATGATATCTCCGGTAACGACAAATATCTTTCCTTTCAATACGCTCAGGGCAGCGCCACGCATCTGACGCTGGCAATACTGATGGATAGATCAGGCAATGATTATTATTTTTCCAAAG
>JAABVY010000363.1 GCA_011777135.1 Candidatus Zixiibacteriota bacterium
GGTCTGGTGAAAGCCTATAAAGATAAATATGACGATCTCTCAATAATCCAGCTTGATGCACATGCTGATCTGCGGGATTCCTATCAGGGCAATAAGTTTTCCCATGCCTGCGTTATGAGAAGAATCCGGGAATTTATCTCCCAAACCGCCGGAGTGGGAATAAGGAATATTTCAAAAGAGGAATATAAGCTGATCCAGCATGATGAAATTCCGATTATATCGGCCACAGAAATGCATGAATCCTCTGCCTGGATGACCAAAGTTCTTGATAAACTGAGCAAAAATGTCTATCTGACAATCGACTGCGATTTTTTTGATCCGTCCATAATGCCCGCGGTCGGCACTCCCGAGCCGGGCGGCGGATTATGGTATCCAACCCTGGAATTCCTGAGAAAACTCGCTATTTCCAAAAATATAATCGGATTCGATGTGGTTGAACTGTCTCCCCTGCCAGTCAATAATGTCTCTGAATTCACAGCGGCAAGACTTATCTATAAGCTGATCGGATACATATCCAGGTTTCAAAAATAGAAGCTATTTAAGAATCGGCTGAAGCATCTCCTCCTGCTCTTTGGCCACTTTTTTCATGACTTCCTCGATTGTTCCCCCGAACATCTTGCTCATCAAACCGACATTAATACCGGCAATATAGACCTTGCCATTTTCAGTCTCATAGACGCTGATCCGGCAGGGCATCATAGCCGAAACCTTTTTTCTGCCGTCAGCTTTAAGAATTTCCTCGGCATATTCCGGTTTACAGATGGAGAAGACCCTCATATTACCGATATCCTGCTTCCCGTGATCAAGAAGGCTCTGCTGAATATTATAAACCTTGGAGACAGTCCAGCCATTGGAAGTCGCGGCTTCCTGAATCTTGCTGACTGTTTGTTCGAAGTCGAGTTTGCTCTCCTGTACATCGATCATCATACGCGGCAGCGAGAATGCCACAATAAATCCGGTTAGTGCAATTCCGAGTATGAGTCCGCCGATAAAAAATGAGATCCTGTATCCTCTTGACTGACTTTTTTCCTCCGACATATCCAACTCCATTTAAGAAATTACAAAATTCTTTCACCATTTTTACCATCAAACAGCAGGCAATTTTGGGGGTTCACAAACAGCTCAATTTTTTCGCCCTCCTCCGACGGTATAGCTTTGCCGCTCTTTACCCTCAGCTCCTCGTTGCCCAGCGTGCAGAACAACACATGCCGGTCTCCGGCAAATTCAGTGTGAAGCACCTCTGTCTTCAAGACAAGATCATCCTGATTATGTCTCTGATAAAATAGATTTTCAGGCCGAATACCCAATACTACAAATTCCGTCTTTCCATTATGCAAAGTCCTGCGCCAGCTTTCGGCGATCGGCACTTCTGCGTCATTACCGATAGCTATCACACTATCATCGGAAATTCTTGCCTCCAGCAGATTGATCCGGGGGCTGCCGACGAATGATGCGGTGAAGACATTCGCGGGCTGATCGTAAATTTCCTGCGGACTGCCGATCTGCTGTATTCTCCCCTCGTTCAATATCGCTATTCTATCACCAAGCGAGAGCGCCTCCTCCTGATCGTGCGTGACATAAATCATGGTGGCATTCAGTGTCCTCTGCAGGCTGGAGATTTCCGCCCGGGTTGAGACTCTCAGCTTTGCATCCAGATTCGACAGGGGTTCATCAAAAAGGAAAACGCTCGGATTCCTGACAAGGGCTCGTCCCAGTGCTACTCGCTGCCTCTGCCCGCCGGAAAGAGTCTTGGGTTTGCGTTCTAGGAGTTCGGTTAACCCCAGAAGCCCCGCCTGTTTCTGTACTATCTCCCTGATCTGATCCCCGGGGAACTTCTTGACCTTGAGCGGAAATGCCAGGTTGTCGTATATTGTCATATGGGGATAGAGAGCATAATTCTGAAATACCATGGCCACATTCCGGTCCTTGGGAGCGACATTATTAATGGCCCTTCCGTTAATAAGTATCTCCCCCTCATCTAAATATTCCAGCCCCGCAATCAACCTCAAAATTGTAGACTTTCCGCATCCCGAGGGGCCAAGAAGCACAAATAGCTCACCGTCCTTTATTCTGAGGTTTAAATCATGTACGACTATCGTTTTTCCAAAGGCTTTGGAAACAGCTTTGAACTCGAGATCGGCCATGCCTCTAAAAAAGTTGAAAAAAGCTTATTATCAAGAACAATCAGAGCTCAAGGCCTCTTTTTTATTTTACAAGTGCAAATATCTTTTATATATCTAAAAGAAATCATACTGAGGAGAAAGGGAGTTATATGGCAGATATAAAAGATGAGATCTTCAAAGCTTATGACGTCAGGGGCATATACGGTGACACATTGACCGATGAAATCGCCTATCTTTTCGGGCGGGGGCTGGTTCAATATTTGGGAGCTTCCAATGTCGCGATAGGTTATGACATGAGAAAATCATCCCCTTCCCTTGCTGAAAATATGATTCGCGGTATTTCTGATCAGGGAGCAAATGCCGCCGAGCTGGGCGAAATTTCAACCGACAGCCTCTATTTTGCTGTGGGAAAATTCGGGTATCCGGCCGGGGTGATGATCACAGCCTCACATAATCCGCCTGAATATAATGGTTTTAAGGTCTGCCGCGAGAATGCTATCCCGCTCTCGGGGGATCAGGGCTTGAATCAGATTCGAGATTTGATGAGGCGAGGTTTTAAGGATGTACCTCACAAGGGTAAAAAGACGGAACGTGATATTCGAGAAGCTTTCAGCAAACATGTGCTTTCTTTTATCGATGCTAATAAAATCAAGCCCTTTAAGATCGTGATTGATGCCGGCAATGGAATGGGGGGGAAGATATTGCCTCCCGTTTTCGAGAAGCTGCCCTGCGAGGTTAACCCGATGTATTTCGAGCTTGACGGCACATTCCCGAATCATCCCGCCAATCCAATAGAACCCGAAAATATCAAGGATTTGCAGGAAAAGGTGAGGGAAACAAGGGCCTTTCTGGGAGCGGCCTTTGATGGCGATGCCGACAGGATGTTTTTGATCGATGAAAACTCAAAACCTATGGGTGGGGATATGGTAACAGCTATGGTGGCCCGCAACCTTCTCAAAAAGGAGCCCGGCGCGACAATAGTCTATAATCTGATCTGCTCCAAAACCGTGCCGGAGACAATCGAGAAGTTTGGCGGAAAACCAATCCGCACCAAAGTGGGCCATGCATTGATTAAACCTATCATGCGTGAGCACGATGCCGTCTTTGGGGGGGAACATTCGGGACATTTCTACTTCCGCAACAATTACTTCGCAGATTCCGGTATAATCGCTCTTCTGGTGGTCCTGGAGCTGCTCTCGAATGAAGATAAGTCATTGTCGGAGCTGGTTTCAGAGATAGATCCCTACGTCCGTTCCGGTGAAATCAACAGCCGGGTTGAAGATATTCCATCCAAGCTGGAAGAGATCAAAAAACATTATAAGGATCTGGAATTCGATGAACTGGACGGTGTTACGGTTGAGGGCGATAACTTCTGGTTCAATGTTCGCCCCTCAAACACTGAGCCGCTCCTGCGCTTGAATCTCGAGGCAGATAATGAAGAAGTCATGCGGGAGAAGACGTCCGAAGTTCTTGAATTAATACGGAGTTAGTGCAGAGATCAGCCTTATCTGCCGATTAATTAATAGGATATTAGTTTGGTATGGAAAATGGCTGAGAGAACACACAGAATCCTGATAGTCGACGATGACGAAAATCTCTTGAGGCTCCTGAGCGAGACCCTGGAGGCTATCGGTTATACTGCGCTCAGCGCCAATGACGGCCTGCGGGCGATACAGATGGTCAAATCTGAGCAGATCGACCTGGTGATCGCAGATATCAGCATGCCCGAAATGGATGGCCTTCAGCTTTTGCAGCAGATTAAGGAGTACAATCAGGATATTCCGGTACTCTTGATCACAGGCGTCAATATGAATAATATTAAAGACAGAGTCTATCAATATGGCGCCGATGCTTTCCTCGACAAGCCATTCAGAATCTCCCGCATCGAGCAGCTCTTGAACAGGCTTCTGACCCAGAAGGGTAATCGGGCCAAAATTCTGGTGGTCGATGATAACAAGGAATTCAGAGAACAGTTCGCCTCGCAGCTTGAGGAAATGGGATTTCGTGTGATCGAGGCCGCCGACGGAAGCGAGGCTCTGGAGAAGCTATCAAAAGATCATATCGATTCGGTCGTGGCCGATTACCGCATGCCCGACATCAACGGCCTGGAGCTTGCCAGGCGTTTAAAAAACGATGCGCCCTTTACTCGTGTAATTATAATTTCCGGCCAATCCCTGAGCCCCGAGGATGAAATTCTATTGAATGAATCTGCGGACGCATTCCTTCCAAAGCCCTTCAGGATGGAGCAGATCCAGAAAATGCTCAACAGCTTCATCAAATCCGGACATAAAGTAACCCAAAAGTAATTTACCGCCTAAATCATTTGACTTTTATTCTTCCGCGTTTAAATTACTCTGTTTAAGATAAACGCACGGAGGAAAAATGGCATTAACATTGACTTACAAAATACTGAAAAAACACCTTGTTGACGGCGAGCTTACCGCCGGAAAAGAAATCGGGATAAAGATTGACCAGACACTGACTCAGGATGCCACAGGAACAATGAGTTATCTTCAATTTGAAGCTCTGGGCATGAAACAAGTAAAAACCAAGCTTTCTGTATCCTATGTTGATCATAACACGTTGCAGTCCGGCTTCGAGAATGCCGATGACCATCGCTACCTTCAATCGGTAGCTTCCAAATATGGCATATTGTTCTCGCGTCCCGGCAATGGTATCTGCCACCAGGTACATCTGGAGAGGTTCGCAGTGCCCGGCTGGACACTACTGGGCTCAGATTCTCACACTCCCACGTCAGGCGGATTGGGTATGATCGCAATCGGAGCAGGCGGTCTTGATGTCGCTGTTGCCATGGGCGGCGGAGCTTTTTACCTTCCCTGCCCCAGGGTCGTGGGAGTAAAACTGACAGGCAAACTCAAACCCTGGGTAACCGCAAAAGACATTATCCTGAAAGTTCTGGAGGAACTGACAGTTAAAGGCGGAGTGGGCAATATCATAGAATATTTCGGCCCGGGTGTCAAGACACTCACGGTACCGGAGAGGGCCACTATCACAAATATGGGCGCAGAACTCGGCGCGACCACCTCGATTTTTCCTTCCGACGAGCAGACCGAAAGATTCCTGAAAGCCCAGGAGAGGCCAAAAGTATATAAACCGATGACCGCCGATGACGGCGCGGAATATGACAAGGTGGTGGAAATCAATCTGGATAAACTTGTGCCATTAATAGCCCAGCCGCATTCGCCGGATAATGTGGTTCCGGTTTCAAAAGTGGCCGGGAAAGAAGTACATCAGGTATGTATAGGGTCATGCACAAATTCGTCTATCAAGGATCTTCGTGTAGTGGGGAAAGTGCTTTCCGGCAAGGCTGTCAACCCCAATTTATCTATGACAATATCTCCGGGATCACAGCAGGTTTTGAGGATGGCTTCCGAGGATGGTTCGCTTACCAATATGATCGCCGCCGGCGCCAGGATACTGGAATCCGCATGCGGACCATGTATAGGTATGGGCCAGGCGCCGCCTTCAGGAGGTGTTTCAGTCAGGTCGTTTAACCGCAATTTCCCCGGCAGATCGGGTACCAAAGATGCCCAGGTATACCTGGCTTCACCGGAAACATGTGTAGCGACCGCGATAAAGGGTAAGATCACGGATCCGCGTAAACTGGGTGAATATCCGCGTATTACCATGCCGAAGAGATTCATAATCGACGACAGAAATATTATCAAACCCTCAAAGAATCCTGATAAAGTCGAAGTTGAACGCGGCCCGAATATTGCGCCGGTGCCGGTTCGCGGCAAAATGGAAGACACAATCTCAGCCAAGCTCCTTCTCCATCTGGAAGACAATATTACCACCGACCATATCATGCCGGCGGGAGCAAGGATTCTACCTCTAAGGTCAAACATTCCGGCTATCAGCGACTTCGTCTTCCACTATATCGATCAGGATTTCCCGCGCAGGGCCAAGGAAGCTGGTTCCTCCGCTGTCGTTGGAGGAGAAAATTACGGCCAGGGCTCATCGCGTGAACATGCCGCTTTAGCGCCCATGTATCTGGGCTTGAAATTTGTGATCGCCAAGTCGTTCGCCCGTATCCACAAGACTAACCTGGTCAATTTCGGCATCCTGCCATTGACATTTAAAAATGCCAAGGATTATGATCGATTGGAACCGGGCGATGAACTGGTCATAAAAAATGTGACCTCAAGTCTGAAGAAAGGCGAGGACATGGAAGTCGAGAATAAGACCAGAGACTTCTCGTTCCCCGTGTCATATGAGCTTTCAGACCGCCAGGTAAAAATCCTTCTGGCAGGCGGGCTCTTAAATTATACCAAGAAAGCCCAGGGCTGATACAAAATGAGTGAAGCGAAGAAAACTCCATATTATGATAAACATATTGAGGCCGGCGCCAGGATAGCGGAATTTGCGGGCTATCTGATGCCGATCCAGTATAAGTCCATCAACTCGGAACATCTAAAGGTGCGCAACTCGGTTGGCATGTTCGACCTCTCCCACATGGGCGAGTTCAGGGTCTCCGGAAATAATGCGATTGATTTCCTGCAGAAAATGACTGTTAATGACGTCTCCGAGCTGGCGAAAAATCAGGTGCATTATACCTGCATGTGCTATCCCACTGGCGGTATCGTGGATGATCTTTTGATTTACAACCGAGGCGATCATTATCTTATGGTCGTGAACGCTGCCTGCCTTGAAAAGGACTTCGAATGGTTGAAGGATCATCTGGAGGGCGCAGTTAAGCTGGAAAATCTCTCCGACCAGACCGGACTTCTGGCGATTCAGGGTCCTAACGCGGAAAAAGTCCTCTCTAATATGACAGACTATAACCTCTCCGAATTGGCATTTTACTGGTCGGATGAAACCGAAATTGCCGGGGAGAAAGTTCTTTTCAGCCGTACTGGATATACCGGCGAAGATGGTTTTGAGATCTATCACCGTCCAGAAATTGCAGATAAATTGTGGGAGGCCGCACTCGACGCCGGCAAGGAGTTAGAAATTGAACCTATTGGTCTTGGAGCAAGGGATTCCCTGCGGATGGAAATGAAATATATGCTTTACGGAAATGATATCGACAGCACGACCAATCCTGTGGAAGCCGGATTGTCATGGATAGTGAAGCTGGACAAGGGCGATTTTATCGGAAAAGATGCAATTGCGGAAGTTAAAGAGAACAAGCCTGACAGAAAACTAATTTGCTTTGAACTTGAGAATAAAGGGATACCCCGGCATGGATATAATATATATTCTGAGGGCAATGATGTCGGATATGTCTCTTCGGGGACATACTCCCCTGTTCTCGAAAAAGGAATCGGGCTGGGATATGTACCCAGAAACCGGTCGAAATCAGGTCGGGAGATTGAAATCGAAATACGCGGCAAGCGCCTACCGGCGACTATTGTAAAGCCGCCTTTCTATAAGGACGGTTCGCTGAAAAAATGAATATACGTTTATTTTTTACACCTGCAGGTATCGGCGAAGAGCAGATTAATGGCAGGACAGCAGTGGTAATAGATATATTGAGAGCAACTACAGTAGCAGCGGTTGCCCTCGGCAATGGAGCGAGAGAGATAATCCCGGTCACCAACCTGGGAGATGCCACCAGTTTGCGGGAAAAGCTGGACCGCAGCGCGGTACAGCTTGGCGGCGAACGTGAGGGACAGAAGGTAGATGGATTCGATCTGGGTAATTCACCTTTTGAATACGGTCCTGACGCCGTGGAGAATAAGACCGTGATTCTGGCCACGACCAATGGTTCCGCCGCTATCCTCAAGGGCGGAGAAGCAAAGTACTGCCTATCATGTGCCTTTGTAAATTTAACCGCAACGCTGGAAAAGATCCTGGAAATCAAAGATGATATATCTGTAATCTGCGCCGGAAACAAAGGAGGATTTTCACTTGAGGACGCGCTCTGCGGGGGCATGTTAGTGGACAAGCTACTCGCCTCTGGCGGAAACATGGAACTCGATAACGACGCCGCATTTGTATCCCAAGGTTTGTATCACAAACACAGGGATAACCTGGAGGAAGCGCTGCATAAATCAGACCATGGAAAATACCTGGACAGCCTCGGTTTCTCCAATGATGTATCATTCTGTGCGCAGAAGGATAGCCTCTCCATTTGCCCGGTCTGGCAATCGGGACGCCTAACTCTCCTGGAATAAGAAGTGAACATTTCCCCAATTCCGCTGTATTATGAGAGAAGGAGGATTCTTTGAATCGAAGGATAATTTTTTTATTTCTTGTAATATTGTTATTTCCCGCGTTCTTACAGGCAGATAGGACGCTGGAGACTCTCCTGCTCGAGGTGAAATTCCTGGAATACCAGGGATCGTCGCAAGGTTCGGTTCCGGTCTCATGCGACACCTTTACCCTCATTAAAGGAACCCCGATTGAGGCATTTTGCGGCAATCTCAGCCTGGATATAACTTACCGCAGCCATGAGGATTCGAGCTTAAGTATCGAGTTGAGCCACATACCTCTGCCTCCCAAGAGCGATCCGCATATGAATCGGGTGCAGTCGCAGATTGGTATACCATATATAGTCGATTCTGTTCTGGTCAAAGCCGAACATGTCTATAAAGTGCTTTTCACTCCCCTGGCATTCGACAGCATCCAGACCGACTGTGATTTCAGCCATAAAGAAGAAGATGTTTTCCTTTTTGATCCTTCGGGAAGTTTCGACATATACTTTGTTCCTAATTCTCTGGGAGATATTCACTGGAACAACATCCGCGATCACCTGGAAATGGAACTCGAGCGTTTCAACAAGATTTTCAACTTCACTCAGCCGGGAAAAATAAATTTCTATCTGTATCCCTGCGACGCTCCATATTATGACAAATTCGATGGCGGGGATTTTGGGATTCATCCGGCCAGAAACAGCGTCTATTTTGAGTACAGCCATCAAAATAGCGGTATAGCGGTGGAAGCTGTAAATCTGATTAAATTGTATCGCTACTGGGGATATTCTCCCAAGCTGATGGCTGTGGGAGCGGCTAACCTGACAGATTTCCATTTATTTTATGCCCGCGAATATAAACAGACCGAGGGATTGTATCCGCTTGAGCATATGCTTGTCTCTCTTGACTTTGACAACCTGGATGACACTCATAAGAAGAGAATTGAGGCGGCCTCATTTATAGCCTATTTATCAGCACAGATGCCTGTGGATAAATTCCGGCACCTGTATATCCAGTCAACCGATTTGACCTTGAAAGAGAATCTCGAAAAACTTACGGGAATGGATTTCGCGGAACTGGAACAGGAGTGGCTCGATTATGTTGACAGTGTCTCATTCCCGTTCGGTCTGTACAACTTCTATGCCCAACGCGCTCTGATTCAGAGGGATATGTCCGAGGCGCTGTTTCTCTATGAGAGAGCGTTGGAAGAAGAGCCTATGGACAGCGCTATGCTGGCAAATATCTACAATATCTATTATCTGGCGGGTTATTATGATAAATCCGCCAAGACCATTCGTAAGCTCAGCAAGTATTTGAAAGAGTCCGATTACGACCTGACTCTCGCCAATATGCTTTTGGCGGGAGGACATGAGGATTCGGCTCTGTATTACTACAATAAATCTATGGAAAACAATGAGGGCTTTGACGAAATAGCGGTCTACAAACTCGCCCAGCTCGAATATCTAAACGAAAATTATGAGCAGTCCAAGAGGCATTTCTTGTCCCTTTTAGACAGTGCGGAATCAATTCCACTGAAAATCGACGGCCATATTTATCTCGGAAAAATATATAGGCACGAGAATGAGGCCGATTCTGCAGAAAATCAGTTCACCCTGGCGCTAAATGCCTCCAAAAACCTGCTTTCAAGATATCCCGATAATTCGCTTTACAATATGCGGGCGGGTGAAGCGGCGCTTCAGCTGGGCGAAACTCAGGCGGCACGTGACTATCTATCTCTGGCTGAATTCGTTGAGATGCGTCCGTTTTATCTGGGAAGAGTGATGCTTGGTCTCGGAAAAACTTATGACCTTGAGAATGACCGTGAGAATGCCAGACTCTACTACAACCGTGTGCTGGAACTCCCTTCGGCATACCTTGATAAACGGGAAGCCAGACGTCTCCTGGAAAAACCATATAGCATTTAAAGGATTAAATGGGTTTTCTAAATACAACCATACTCCTTCTTTCTGCCCTGGCAATAATACCGATTTTGATCCATCTCTTCAACCGCCAGAGAGTCAAACGCATACAGTTTTCCTCCATACGCTACTTGAAATCCCTGCAGAAAACTCGTATGCGCCGTCTCAAGCTCAAGCAGATCCTGCTTTTGATACTTAGAACTCTTATAATTCTCCTGCTGGTAATAGCTTTCGCCCGGCCGACAACTGAAGGTTCCTATTCTTCCGCTCTGGGGAGCGCCGCACAGGCCTCGGTCGTAATCATGATCGATAACTCGCTTTCCATGTCCACTGAAACTCCCGAAGGCTCCCTTTTTGAACTGGCCAAAACTCAGGCTCTCTCAATACTTGGGGATTTTCAAGCCAAAGACGAGATTGCGGTTGTGGCATTCAGCAAAGATCCTGTGATCGAAACCAATGGCTTCACCACCAATCACACATTTGTGCGAAAGACAATCTCTGATCTCGAACCAAGCCACACCTCTACAAATCCGGTACTTGCTTTCGAGGCAGCATTGGATTTGATGCAGAAAAGCGATAATCTCGTCAAGGAGATTTATGTCTTTTCCGACCTTGCGGGGCCATCCTGGGAGGCCCTGTCGCTCAACACTATCAGCCAGTTTGATAATCTGAAAATATATGTAGCCGGAGTGACTAAAGAAGATTATGAGAATGTTAAGGTCGCCAATATCGATTTCGGCAATTCCCTGATCTACCCTGGACGGCCGGTCAATATATCTGCGGATATCATTAATGAGAGCCAGAGAAGAGTTGATAATCTTTTGATCAGTCTCTTTATCGACAAGAAAAGAATCTCGCAAACTGATATATCCGTGTCCCCCGGGAGTTCTGAGAAAGTCAGTTTCACATACACATTCGAAAACCCGGGGGAACATGAGGGATTCATAGAAATTACCGATGATGATCTGATCGAAGATAACCGGGTTTATTTTACCATAAATATACCTAATGAAATCAGGACCCTCAGCCTGTATGAAAATGAGGGTGATGATTTCTTTGTCCGGATGGCATTCCAGCCATTGCCGGAATCCCCCTCTCAGATTAATCTGGCTTCCGAGCCGATATCCAGCCTTCCAACCCTCAACCTGGAAAATTTTGATTGCATAATCATGAGCAACTCGAAATTTCTTTCACAAGCCAATATGTCCAAGCTGATGAATTACGTTAAATCGGGCGGATCTATGTTGGCCTTCATATCCGACGATAATAACAAGGAAGCACTGAATGAGAGAATCATTCAGCCGGCCTTTGGGTCATCGATTGCCGGCAAGCTGGAGGTCACCGAAGGACAGGGCTTTTATCGCCTGAGTTCTCTCGACTTCACCCATCCGATCTTCAGCCGTTTTGCGGATATAGAGGATGACTATCTTCCGGAAATAGATTTTTTCAAAATATTGCAGGTCAGGCCGCCCTCAGAGGGAAAAATCCTGGCTTCATTCTCTACCGGTGCCCCGGCTGTTATGGATGCTCAATGGGGCAGCGGAAAAATCCTGACTGTCATGAGCTCCCCTTCGGCGGAGGATTCCGATCTGATCAGCCATCCCTTCTTTGTGACATTTATGAACCGCGCGGTGGAATACCTGGCTTACGATATAAACCGTCTGCGTGAAAACTTTATCACCGGCGAGCCTATAAACAAAATTCTGCTGAATATTAATCCCAAGAAAACGGTCGAGGTAGTGACACCCTCGGACAACAGAATCTATCCGGCCTATAACTTCTCTGGCTCTGAATTGAACCTCACGATTCCACCTGTACAGAGAAATGGAATCGCGACAATACTTGTCGATGATAATCCGGCAGAGAAATTTGCGGTCAATTTTCCACTGGATGAATCCAACGGCGTCTTTCTGGAGGTGGATGATCTGAGGGGCGCGGCTCCGGATTTTCAGATAATCAAGCTACCCCCTGACGCCGATCATGCCCAGATAATCCGGGAAAGCCGGCTGGGCAAGGAATTCTCAAAGATTTTCTTTATTCTGGCCCTGGTTCTTCTCGCTGTCGAGATGATTCTGGCGCGGTCATCACGTGAACCCGCCCCGGAGACGAGCTGATCGATTCCTTTTGACAAATCCCGAGACTTTGCTAAATTCTCCCCATGCGTCAGGTATATCTGGAAAATATCCATAAGTCATATCCCGATCGCCAGATTTTTTCAGGGCTCTCATGGCAGATCAACCATGGCGATAAATATGCCTTGATTGGCCGAAATGGGATTGGAAAAACGACTCTATTCCGCATAATCAAAGGCGAGATAACGCCCGATGAGGGCCAGATACTGCGGGCCAAAAACCAGAAAATCGGCTATATGCCCCAGGAAGCTGAGATCGTAAGCGGAAAGACTCTGTGGCTGGAACTTCTGGACGCTTTCCGCGATCTCCTGGCAATCAAAGATGAATTCAAGGAACTCGAAGAGACTATTGCCGAAAATGCATCCGATAAGGCGGCTCTGGAGAGATATGGCAAATTGCAGGAGGAATTTGAAATTCGCGGCGGATTTGATTATGAGGAAAAAATCAAGATAGTACTGCACGGACTCGGTTTTCCAGAAGAGGTTTGGCTCAAAGAGATCAAAAAATTCTCGGGAGGAGAAAAAAACAGGATATTTCTCGCCAAAATTCTCCTGGAGGAACCGGATCTTCTGCTTCTCGATGAGCCTACAAATTACCTCGACATCGAATCGACACAATGGCTCGAGGAATATCTATCGGCCTTCAAGGGGAGCGTTATAATAGTATCTCATGATCGCTATTTCATGAATCGCGTAGCCAAAAGGACGGCTGAACTTACCTCAAGGGGTCTTGAAATTTATCACGGCAACTATGATTTTTATGAAAAGGAATCTGCCGAGCGGCTGCGCCTGGCCAAAAAAGCCTATGAACATCAAGCCGAAGAGATAGAGCGAATCAGGGATTTTATTCAAAAGAATATCGCCGGGCAAAAAACCAAACAAGCCCAGTCGCGACGCAAGAAGCTGCAGAAAATGCAGCCGCTGGAGAAGCCGCATGAAGATAAGAAACAGATGAAACTGGATATCCAGTCATCGGGCAGGAGCTGGCAAAAAATCGTTGAGGTGAATGGTCTTTCAAAATCATTCGACCATAAACAGCTTTTTGATGACGTCAATCTTAAAATCGAGCGCGGTGAGAAGATCGGATTGATCGGACCCAACGGTTCCGGCAAGACCACTTTGATCAGAATGATCACCGGTCAAAGTGAACCGGATGAGGGTGAAATCAATATTGGTAATAATGTCGAATATACCTATTACGATCAGGAGCTTGCGGGACTGGATATGGATTCCGATGTGATAGATGTCATCTGGGAGGAGAAACCGCAGGCCCTGGCTGAGGAACTGCGCTCATACCTGGGACGATTTCTGTTCACGGGAGAAGATATTTTCCGCCCCGTAAAATCGCTCTCAGGCGGAGAGAAAAGCAGGTTATCACTGGCCAAAATATTCGTGAATCCGGCCAACTTCCTGATTCTGGATGAGCCCACCAACCATCTTGATATACCATCGGTGAAAATGCTTGAAAAAGCCTTGAATGAATTTACTGGTACCGTCCTGATTATTTCCCATGACAGGTACTTTCTAGATAACACAGTCAAAAAGATTATCGCTGTGGAAAACCATGATATAAGAGAATATCCCGGCAATTTCTCCTATTACTGGAGAAAAAGACTGGAGCGGGAACAGTCGATTGCGGATGAAGCTCCGAAGAAAGACGATTCGCAGGCGAAGGAAGCCTGGGAAAAACTCAAGGATCGACGGCGACATCAGAAACGAATTGAGCGCGCCGAAATGCAGATAGCTCTGACTGAGGCCAAGATCGAGGAAATCGGTGAAATGCTGGTTGATCCGGAGCTGGCATCGGATTGGGAAAGACTCGCATCACTGGAAGAAGAAAAATCCCAGCTGGAAAAAGCCCTGGAAAAGCTGTATGAGGAATATGAAGAACTCACAAAGTAAAAAGATATTGGCTTTCAATGGTTCTCCTGTGAAAGAGAGCAGCACCGACTTGATCACGCGTGAGATTATTTATGGCGCAGAACAGGAAGGTTTTGAATCCGAGCATGTCTATCTGAATGATCTGGATATACTGCCCTGTCAATCGTGCGGCGAATCGCCGGGGAACAAGCTTTGCTTTTTTGAAGATGATCTCTTCCCATATCTGCATAAATTTGCTGAATGCGATATAACCGTGGTATCTTCACCCGTATACTTCGACACCGTCAGCGCCCAGACCAAACTCATGATCGACCGCTGCAACTGTTTTAAACCGCTTATCGGTTATGAAACCGGAGATTTCAAGTTTGCAGACTTGAATCTTAAACCGCGCCTTGGAATAATAGTGCTTGTTGGCGGTGAAAGAGAAAAATTCACGCATGCTCTAACGGTAATTAAAGGCTTCTTTATCTGGACAGGGGTGAAACTCTTTGATGAGATTATCTATGCTCATGGTGAATATACAAAAGGCGCAGTCAAAGATAATCAAGAGTTGCTCCAGCAAGCGCATGAAATCGGCAGGAAGGCCGCACTTTCGGCTATTCCAAAATAGACAAAACTTTCGTCTCAAATATATGTTGTAATTATGTAGATAAGAAAAAACAGTCTATTACGGTAATTGCATAAAGCTCTTGGCTTTCTGCATTTAATTCATTTTTATTGAGAATAAGATCTAAATTCAACGGGTCTTAAAAAAGGTGGAGGATGTATGAAAATTAAAGATATTCTGGAACAGCAGGGCAAACGCGAAATCTTCAAGGTCACACCTGAAACTGTCGTAAAAGACGGTCTGGAAATAATTATGAAAAACCGCATCGGCGCTCTCCTGGTGATGGATGAAAATGACAAATTGGCCGGAATAATTACCGAGCGCGATATTCTCTGGAGAATATATAAGGACGGCGAGGAAGCCCTGCATAAGAAGGTCGATGATTACATGACGCGCAACGTGATCGTTGGCATTCCCGATGATGATATCGAAACGGCCGAGCAATTCATGACAGTAAACCGCTTCCGCCACCTTCCCATCATGGAAGGCGAAAAGCTGGTGGGCCTGATTTCAATCGGTGATATTGTTAAAAGTATGGCCGGAAATCTCAGAGTCCAGAACCGCTATCTTCGGGATTACATCACCGGTAAATATCCAGGATAAAATTTGAAATAACAAAAGGATTATCGAGGGCTAAATGAAAGTATCTGATCTGATTGTAAAATGTCTCGAGACCGAGGGAGTAAAATATGTGTTCGGTCTTCCTGGCGAGGAAAACGAAGACCTTCTCTTTTCCCTTGAAAATTCCAGTATACAGTTTATCCCCACACGCATGGAGCAGGGAGCATCGTTCATGGCCGATGTTTACGGCCGCCTTACCGGCAAGGCCGGAGTATGCCTCTCCACCCTGGGACCGGGCGCAACCAACCTGATCACCGGGATTGCCGACGCACACCTCGACAAATCTCCGCTGGTAGCTATCACCGGACAGGGATCATCGGACAGGATTCACAAAGAAAGCCATCAATATGTTGACATCGTCAATATGTTCAAGCCGATCACCAAGTGGAACACCTCCATCCAGAATCCCATGATCACCACAGAGGTTGTGCGCAAGGCCTTCAAGCTGGCCGAGATGGAAAAACCGGGAGCAACTCATTTTGAACTTCCCGAGGATGTGGCCGCTTTAAATTGCGACCTGGAACCATTGAAGCCGGTGCGTCTCAGGCGTCCGGCGCCCGATTATAAAGCCATGAATGGAATCCTGGAACGTCTTAAATTCGCCAAAAAGCCTCTGATACTTGCGGGAAACGGCGCCATACGCAAGATGGCTTCCAAGCATCTCAGGGAGTTCGTAAAGTTGACAGGAATTCCGGTGGTTTCAACTTTCATGGGCAAGGGTGCTGTTTCTGATTTTGAGGAGAATTCTCTCTATGCAGTCGGCCTGCAGGCGCGCGATCATGCCATGAAGGCGATCGATGAGGCCGATCTGATTATTGCAGTCGGATATGATATTGCCGAATATGCTCCCGAACATTGGAATGGAAATAAAGACAATAAAATCGTACATATCGATTTCACCCCGGCTGAAGTCTATGAATTCTATCACCCCGAACTGGAAATAGTCTGCGATATATCGGCTGTGTTCTGGGAGCTGAACATCAAAATTAAAGCAGAAAGCGTCAATTACAATACTGAATGGTATAAGCCCATTCGCAAAGCGATCAGGGATGATCTGGAATCCTATAAACTTAAAGGCGACCACTGCTTCACCATCCCGGGCGCTTTGCATATAATCAGGAACCTTTTGAATCCGGGCGATATATTGATCTCAGATGTTGGCGCTCATAAGATGTGGATTGGACGTAATTACCCGGTTCATGAACCGAATTCGGTTATAATTTCCAACGGCCTGGCCAGCATGGGTATCGCTCTTCCGGGCGGAATCGCAGCAAAACTGGCGCATCCTGATAAGAAAGTGGTAGCCGCCATGGGTGACGGCGGATTTTTGATGAATGCCCAGGAAATTGAAACTGCCAGGAGAATCGGGGTGAACTACACGATTATTGTCTTCAATGACAATGATTACGGCCTGATCTCGTGGAAACAAGTTTCGCATACCGGAAGAAAATACGGCACTCAATTGACCAATCCGGATTTTAAAAAATATGCCGAAAGCTTTGGAATCAAGGGCTATTCCCCCTCGAATCTGGAGGAACTTCATGACAATTTAAAAGAAGCGATAATGTCTGATGAACTGTCTCTGGTCGAAATTGGAATTGACCCGTCGGTAAATTATGAATTGACTCAAAAGTTACAGAAAAATAGAAAGTGAATTGAATTAGAAAAGGTGAGGTGCAATATGAAAGCGATTAATCCTGCTACGAACGAACTTATAAAGGACTATGATGAGCATGATGATGATGCTGTCAAGGATATATTGAAAAAAGTTGATAATGAATTCAAAAGCTGGAGCCGCACTGATTTTGCTCATCGCAGCAAACTCATGAAAAAAGCGGCCGGGATTTTGAAGAAGAATAAAGATGACTATGCCCGCACGATGGCTATGGAGATGGGTAAGCCGATCACTGAGGCCCGATCCGAAGCTGAGAAATGCGCATGGGTATGCGAATACTACGCCGAGAATGCGGAGAAATTCCTGGCGGACATGGAAATCGAGACCGACGCCAGCAGGAGTTTTGTCGCCTTTCAGCCATTGGGTACAGTGCTGGCGATTATGCCCTGGAACTTTCCCTTCTGGCAGGTCTTCCGGTTTGCTGCGCCGGCTTTGATGGCCGGTAACACGGGCATATTGAAGCATGCTTCGAATGTCCCCGGATCAGCCTTGAAAATTGAAGAGGTATTTCGGGAAGCGGGATTTCCGGAGAATGCTTTTAGATCATTACTGATAAGCTCGAGCAAAGTCGAGGGGATAATAAAGGATGACAGGATCAAGGCGGTAACGCTTACCGGTTCTGAATTCGCCGGTATGCAGGTAGCCGCGCAAGCCGGAAGCGTGGTCAAAAAGACCGTGATGGAGCTGGGCGGCTCTGATCCGTATATTGTGCTTGAGGATGCCGACATGCCCTCCTGCGTGGAGACATCGGCCAAGGCGCGCATGATCAACAACGGCCAGAGCTGTATTGCCGCCAAACGTTTTATTGTGGTCAAATCCAAGCTCAAGGAGTTCGAGGAAGCCCAGACCAATATCATGAAAAATCTGAAGGTGGGCGATCCGCTGGATGAAGAAACTCAGGCGGGTCCGATGGCGCGCCAGGATTTGATGGAGGATCTTCATGAGCAGGTTAAGCAGTCAGTTGAGAAGGGCGCAAAACTCCTGACAGGCGGAGAGCCAATGGATCGTGAGGGAGCTTTCTATCCGCCCACAGTCCTGACCAACTGCAAGAAGGGCATGAAGGTTGTGGATGAGGAAACATTCGGTCCGGTTTCAGCCATAATTCCGGTCAAGGATGCCGAGGAGGCGATTGCGGTTGCCAACGATTCCCAATATGGCCTGGGCGGCGCGGTATGGTCGCAGGATGTCGAGAAAGCCATTGAGGTTGCGCGCAGGGTGGAGACCGGCAATATGTTTGTCAACGGTATGACCAAATCCGACCCGCGTCTCCCCTTCGGCGGAGTCAAGAACTCCGGTTATGGCCGCGAACTTTCAGTCTTTGGAATCAGGGAATTCGTGAATATAAAGACGATCTGGGTGGGGTAATCAATTTAGAACTTTGTTTCCGAAAGCCTCTGCTATCCGCAGGGGCTTTTTAATTCATGGCGCAGGGTCACATCCGGCCACGGCCGGACAAGACCCTGCTCGACTGGCACGCCCAAAAGTATGAATTTCATATTTCCTCCCTATTAATTTTTGGGTCCTATACAAAGAGATTGGATAAAATGACCCATGTCGGGCCAAATGTTTTTGGTGATCCTTTTTTCCTTGGTGTCTATTGCCGATACAGTACCGCTGCCCTGGGAAAGCCGTCCTGATCCGACATACGCTTTTCCGCCTGTTGGTGTAAATACAATCTCTCTAGCATACAAGGGAGCAGAGGGATATCCATCAATCTGTCCGTGAAGAGAGATACCATCTATGTAATTGCCGGTCTCGGTGTCGAACACAAAGATAATTCCCGGTATTTCATACTGCATAAAGTATCCGGGATATGTAACATACATCTCCTGTCCGTCCGGGGATATCTTCAGCGATCCCGTTGTCGTTGAAAATGGCGTCTGGAATATCATTTCTCTTTCCTGGAGATCATAGCAGGTAATGTTGATACCATCATATTTGGAGAGGGTTACGCAATAAAGCCGCCGGCCGTCAGGATGAATATCATAAGCATATATCGTAACCAGGCTGTCCCTGCTGTCATGAATAAACCACTGATCCGACATCGCCCTGTTTTTGTAATCGTAAGCGGCAATAAAGGTCGAATCGAAACTCGCCGGATTGAGAACACCGTGCAAGTATATGAGGTTCTTATCTGATCGCAATATTGGCAATCCTACTGATGGCGTAGAATCTGAATATATTCTATTGAAGGCGGGCAGAGAGTAGAAATGTATACTATCATAAGCAAAACCGATATACAGACTCTCATCTGTTATAAAGAGCGGGCCATACTCGCCTTCAAGCCTGTGAATCTCATCCAGATTCTGGGCATCATATATGATTGTCAATCTTTCCGTCAGATATGTATCATGATATGAAACGGAGAGATATTGACCGTCGGAAGATACTCCTATCGCCCCAGGATTGTATACTTCATCTGTAACATACTGAACACTATCGACCAGAGAATCCGTTTCTGTGTCAATCTTGTATAACCATTCGCTCTCGAAATCTGTGGCATACAGCCAGCCCTTGTATGGTCCAGGTTGTACCGGGCCGACCGGGCAGTCCTCACAACAGGAACTGATAATAAATGCCAAGATCAGAGAGCTCAAGGCCGCCAAAGCTGTCAGTATTGTTTTAAGGTTTTTCTGCAAAATACCTCCTTTCAATTTAGTTTAGGCCCTATTTTCAAATCTGAAATGAAATGCCCGAGATCGGGCCAGATGTTTTTGATAACATCTCTGGATTCAGTATCGATTACAGATATTGTGCCGGATTCCAATACTACTTTGCCGGATCCAATATAGGCCTTATGTCCCTGTGGCGTGAAAACAATGGGAGTGGCATAGAGAGGATGAAATGGATTGGGAGCATACCCAAATAGCGATATTCCTTCAATATAACTCCCATCATTCGCATCCAGAATATACACAGTGCCGGGATTTCCATAATACGCTAAATCGCCCGGTTCTGTAACATATAGATATTCCTCATCCGGGGTTAGCCGGACACTTCCTGTCCAGGAAAATATAGGATAAGAAAAGATAATCTCTTCTGTCTCAAGATCATAACAGGTTACCATGGCCCCATCAAGATTTGAATAATTGAGACAGTATATTTTGGTTCCATCCTTATTTATATCAAATGCAGTTACAAATACTATGGAATCATGCTTGTCGCGGAAATACCATTCTTGTTCTATTTCGCGATTTACATAATCATATGAATAAATGAAAGTGGATTCGACATGCTCAGGATTGACGGCACCATTCATAAACACAAGGTCGTTTTTAATATTCACGATCGGATAAGCGGAAAGGCTGGTAGCTTCTTTATGAACGATTGTGAAATCTGGAAGGGAATAGATCCTAAATCTTTGACCTATTCCGATCATGATATCTTGATCCGGTATGAACACAGGAATATTATAGTCAGCCAGATCGGTGAGAGTATCGAGCGTCTGCGCATCATAAATTCGAGTGAATCGTACACCATTAACCAGATCATAGTAGCCAACCGCAAGAAAGCGACCATCAGTAGATACATCTATTGTCCCAGGGACAGATTTCCTCGTGGTCTCATATTGCACGCTATCGACCAGTGAATCGGTTTCCACATCAATTTTATACACCCATTTGTTTTGCATATCAATCGCATACAGCCAGCCCTTGTACGGTTTAGGCTGGACCGGGCCGACCGGGCAGTCCTCGCAGCAGGAATAGATTAAAAACGCCAGGATCAGAAAACTCAGGGCCGCCAAAGCTGTCAGTATTGTTTTGAAGTTCTTTCGCAAAATACCTCCTTTCAAACTAGACATAAGTGTCAATTTAGATGATAAGATGCCTCACGCCCATGTATTATGCTTCATGCTTCCTCCTTTTCCGCAGGCTCGAATTCAACCTGCCAGATTTGAGGTTATCTTATAGAAAGTTAGATGCGCCAATGGGTGCTATTTCAACTTCAACAATAATCTACTCATATTACCATGACGCTGTCAAGCCAAAAACGTTGAATACAGGGGAAGCTCCACAATAGAAATCGGCCTCGCTATGCCTGTATCTAATAGCGCGGAGGCCTGATTCGCCTTGGGGATAGCTGAGTGGTCTGGCGGTACACAACCCTGGAGAATCCTCTCCTGAAGCGGAAAAAAGATGTAAAAGATTTCAATATCTGTTTCATTTGCTTCATAGTGTTTAAAATCCAGCCAAAAAATAAGGATTCAAATTGCTGTGGTCTTGCAACTTCTTGGCATTTGGCTTATTTGATAGTCATGAGATATTATCAAGTGGCATAATCAGTTAGGGATCAGGGGGCACTATCCAAAGTGAATTCCGAGGGAAAAATGCTCGGGGGGAGTTTTATCTATTCCGGTACGAAATGACTCTGATATTGCGGCATATTTTTTGCATTATAATTGGATCAGGTATATACAGGCAATTGCCCTATTTTTATACAATTTGTATTGAGGGCAAAGCCGGATATGCCGGGAAGTCTACCTTAAATGGAAGGAGGAACTTATGTTCCGAAAACTTCTGCATGACGAAAAGGCCCAGGACCTGATTGAATATGCCCTCCTCGGATCATTTATTTCAGTTGTATCCGTTGTGGTAGTCAGATCAATCGGGCCGCTGGTGAACGATCTCTACCTGGTAATTCAGGATGCCATGACCACAAATCCTGGGCCAGGCGCCAGAATATTGTAGCGGACTATACCAGGGCTGAAAAAAACACCTGCACTCCCACCAGAATCGCATCGGGAAGTGGGATTATAATTCCCATCCTCAACTGGAATCCATTAAGAATATAATATAGAATCCTCCGTCTACTAAGGCCGGGGATTTTTATTTTGCAGGTTCCAAAGGCGTTATAGAAATATACTGCGCTGGAAGAACCGCATTTTCTCTAAAAAAGTTGACAATCTTTTCAAAAAGCATATATTTTTATCTTCTGCATGAGGCAAGAAACAGAAACATACCAACTTAGCGGGCTGACAATACCTGCCCGGCGAAAACTACCAAGAGGATTTTCATATGGAATCATCTAATCTGCTGGTTGTGTGTGCCCTCGCATTCGGCGCAGTCTTTGTACTGCTGTTATTTCTGGCCATAGTAATGCGGGTGATTCTTCTGGTCTTTCCGCAGAGAGCGGATGCCTCGGATGCCGCGGTTTATGCGGCAGTCACAGTAGCAGCATCACAATTATATCCGGGAACAATCATCAAAAAGATCGAGGAAATAAAATGATTTTTGCAGAGAAACCCAAAAAGATCAGGGTAATGTTCACACCCTTCCGCGACGGCCTTCAGAGCTCATTCGGCGGAAAAGTCAGACTTCACGATTTCCTTCCCGCCATGGAAGAATCGGCGAAAGCCGGAATCAAGCATTTTGAATTCGGCGGAGGAGCAAGGTTTCAGGCGCCCTATTTTTATCTGGGCGAGGATCCCTTTATCGATATGCAGAAAATGCGCGAGGCGGTCGGCCCGGAATGCGACCTGCAGATTTTGACCAGGTCGGTCTCGGGTGTCACGCTGACCACGCAATCAATCGAAGGTTTGAGATTACAGGCCAGGCTGATGAAGAAATACGGCACCACCTGGGACCGCAACTTCGATTACATGAACGACATCAGGAATCTCGTCAACACAGGCAAACCGATAGTCGAAGCAGGCATGCATCATCAATGCTGCATAGCCCTGATGGGCCTGCCATTCAAGTCGGACAAGGTGCATACGCCGCAATTCTATTTCGATATCGGCAAGAAGCTGTTGGAGAGCGATGTGCAGATCGACAGCCTCTGCCTGAAAGATGCCAGCGGTACCACCGATCCGAAGACAATTTATGAAACAGCCAAGATGCTCAAGAAGATCATGCCGCCGGAGATGCCGCTCTGGATGCATACGCACGACACCGGCAGTCTGGCTGTGGCCTGCTATATGGCCGGTATTGCCGCAGGTGTTGACGGTATCGACCTGTCCTGCCGTCCAATGGCCAGCGGCACTGTCCAGCCGGATGTGCGCTCGATGGCTCATTCACTTAAAGGAACAGGCTACTCCCTTGATGTCGATGAGACCAAGATGCCAAAGATCGAGAGTATGCTTAGCGAACTGATGAAAGATTACAATTTCAATCCCACCACAACCATGGCCGACGCCCGTGTGCTGGGCTTCCCGATGCCCGGCGGTGCTATCGGGCCAAATGTGCACATGATGGCAAAGGCGGGAATTATCGACAAATATTCGGAAGTTCTGGAGGAATTCCCGGTTGTTGTTGAGGCCGGAGGTGCATGGACCTCGGTCACTCCGGGAAGCCAGCAGTACTGGCTGCAGGCTTTTAACAATGTTCTCTATGGGCGCTGGAAAAAGATCGACGCCGGATTTGGCAAAGCGGTTCTTGGATACTTCGGTAAAACCCCGCTTCCTCCCGATCCGAACGTGATCAAAATAGCTGAGGAACAGCTTGAACTTCCGCCCATAGACGGCGATCCGCTAGAGGCAGCCCCCAAGAATATGAGGGTCGCCAAGGAGGCGCTGGAAGAGAGAAACCTCGAAGTCAGCGACCACAACACATTCCTGGTGCTGGCGGCTATGGTACCGGGCAAGAAGATGGAACTCAATGAGGGTATACGTCTTTTGACCGGCAGGCCCAAGATCGATATCCCTCTCAAGACCAAAGATGAAGAAGAGGATAAAAAGGAAAAGAAAGAAGAAGTACGCAGCCGCTTGACCCAGCAAGCCGGAGCAGTGCCCGCTTCCACAGGTCCCCTGACCACACAATGCACTGTGGAAGAGAACGGCAAGCGCCGGGTGTTCCGGATTACCATGGAACCCGCCGCTGCCGCCTCAGGCAGTGGGACTGCCACTGCAAGCGCCGCCAAACCGGCCGAGGCGGCTCCCACTGAATCGAACGGCACGCCGATCTATTCATCCTTTGCGGGTTCGGTCGAGATTGTCGATATCATGGTGAATGTCGGCGATCAGGTGACGAAAGGCCAGATAGTGGCAGCGGTCGAGGCTATGAAAGCCAAACATGATATAAAATCTCCCGTTGATGGAAAAGTGGCTAGCATAAATGCCCAGATTGGAGACGAACTGGATTCATCCAAACCGATCATGACAATTTCATAAGGGCGGTGCAATGGACACTATCATAGAACTGCTGCGGGAGTCGGGATTCGCCAATCTATCCTGGGGTAACTGGGTTATGTACGCGGTTGCCGGGATTTTGATATATCTGGCTATTGCCAAGGAATACGAGCCGCTGCTTTTGATCCCAATCGGTTTCGGGATAATACTCGCGAATCTTCCCCTGGCAGATATGGGATCATATGGCGATGGTATCATAGCTCTCATCTATAAGACAGGTATCAAAACAGAACTGCTTCCGCCTATAATATTTCTTGGAGTGGGAGTCTTAACAGACTTCCGGCCACTTCTGGGACGTCCGATAACGTTTTTATTAGGCGCCGCGGCGCAGCTTGGAATCTTTATCGCCGCGCTGGGAGCGGCATACCTCTTAGGATTCAATTTCAGGGAGGCGGCCTCGATTGGAATTATCGGCGGAGCTGACGGTCCGACCTCGATCTTCCTTTCCAGCCAGCTTGCTCCGCATCTGCTGGGACCGATCGCGGTGGCGGCCTACAGCTACATGTCGCTGGTGCCGATCATCCAGCCCCCGATCATGCGCATGCTGACAACTAAAAAAGAACGCGGCATCGATATGCCCCAGGCCAAGCCGGTTTCACAGACTGCGGCAATTTTATTTCCAATAATAACAGGCATTCTGGCAATATTAGCAATACCCTCAAGTGCGCCTCTTCTGGGCATGTTGATGTTCGGTAATCTCCTGCGTGAATGTGGCGTTACCGACAGGTTGCGCAAGACCGCAGGTGGAGCATTGATCGATATCGTGACGCTCTTTCTGGGTATCTCTGTCGGGGCGACAATGGGCGCAGAAAGTTTTCTGTCACTGAGCACCCTGAAGATACTGGTCTTGGGAGCATTCGCATTTGCCTTCAGCACAATGGGCGGCGTCATCTTTGCCAAGATCATTAACCTGTTTCTTTCATCAGATAAGAAGATCAATCCTTGTGTGGGTGCGGCGGGTGTCTCGGCTGTGCCCATGGCCGCAAGGGTGGTCCAGAAATTTGTTTCCGAACAGACAGACGGCCGGGTGAATCCATTAATGCCCGCTATGGGGCCAAACGTGGCGGGCGTCATCGGCTCAGCCGTAGCAGCCGGTATCTTCCTGAGCCTGCTTGGATAAGTAAAGTTATAGTTCCGTCAGGTCCTGATCCCGATAAAATAGAGATTGTGACCTGGCGGATTTTTTCAGGTATCCTACAAATATCGCAAACTTGTCAATTTTATCCACGTATTCCAATAATGTTTTTATTCAAGGGCGAAAGCTGTTAATTTTCAACAAATTGCGTCGACCGAATTATTTGCCTAAAATGCTTGACAAAGAGTTGGGCAAATCATTTATTGGCGCTTTGATTTGAGGTGAAATACTCATTTTTTGAGGAGATGATCAAGTGATTAAGAAACAGGAAGCGCTGGATTATCATAGCAAGGGACGCAAGGGTAAGATCGAGGTCATACCCTCCAAGCCGACCAAGACCCAGCGCGATCTATCTATGGCCTACACCCCCGGTGTTGCCGAGCCATGTTTGAAAATTAAAGACAACCCGGATGATGTTTATGAATATACCGCCAAGGGCAACCTTGTTGCGGTCGTGTCCAACGGTACTGCTGTACTGGGACTCGGAAATATCGGAGCTGCCGCCGGTAAGCCTGTTATGGAGGGCAAGGGCGTGCTCTTTAAAAGGTTCGCTGATGTCGATGTATTCGACATCGAAGTCGACAGCCAGGATCCCGAAGAAGTAATCAAAGTCTGCAAGCTCCTGGAGCCGACATTCGGCGGGATCAACCTCGAGGATATCAAAGCACCGGAATGTTTTGAGATCGAGGAGCGACTGAAAAAGGAACTGGATATCCCGGTATTTCATGATGACCAGCATGGCACTGCAATTATATCAGGCGCTGCCCTGGTTAATGCTCTTGAACTTGTTGAAAAAGATATCAAGGATGTCAAGTGTGTCTTCCTCGGAGCCGGTGCCGCCGGTGTCGCCTGTGCTAACCTGTATATCGCGCTGGGCATGAATCCCGATAATATTCTCATGGCTGATTCCAAGGGTGTGATCTACAAGGGACGTACCGAAGGAATGAACAAATATAAAGAGCAGTTTGCGCGTGAGACCGATCGCCGTACGCTTGAAGATGCTATGGAAGGCGCTGATGTTTTCTGCGGTGTGGCTGTCAAGGATATGGTTACAAAAGATATGGTCAAGTCAATGGCAAAGAATGCAATCATCTTCGCCATGGCCAATCCCGATCCGGAAATTCTTCCCGAGGATGCCTTCGATGCACGCAAAGACATTATCATGGCAACAGGACGTTCCGACTATCCCAACCAGGTCAACAATGTGCTGGGATTCCCGTTCATCTTCCGTGGAGCTCTCGATGTGCATGCGCGCGCTATCAACATGGAAATGAAACTGGCTGCTTCCAACGCTCTGGCTAATCTGGCCAAGACTGATGTTCCTGATGCAGTTGCCCGTGCTTATGGAGGTATTCATTTCAAATTCGGCCCGGAATATATCATTCCCAAGCCGTTCGATCCAAGGATTCTCGTATGGGAAGCCTCGGCAGTCGCCCAGGCTGCCATGGAAACAGGTGTGGCCAGAAAACAGATCGATATCGAGAAGTATAAGGAAGAACTTCACGACCGCTTTGGATTCGGACATCAGCTTTCGCGTCGAATCATGAGCAAGGCCCGCACAAAACCCAAGAAAATCGTATTCCCGGAGGGTGCCAACGAGAAAATCCTGCGCGCTGCACGTCAGATTGTAGATGAAAGAATCGGCACTCCCATCCTGCTGGGAAGGCGTGAGTCTATCGAGAAGCTGGCAGGCAA
>JAABVY010000099.1:0-195 GCA_011777135.1 Candidatus Zixiibacteriota bacterium
CGATGAATACAAAGAATAGATCGGGAAAACGTATTGTTTGAGAAATGTGCAGTAGGACTTGAATCGGTTCCACTCGAAAATTGCAGTCGATCCGCTTGAAGTGTAGCTTCAGATTAGTAATTCCCCTATATATTATTGATCAGAAGGGGTCAAACATATTCGACTGAGCGATTAAAGAATAACAGGCTGCCATAT
>JAABVY010000099.1:316-494 GCA_011777135.1 Candidatus Zixiibacteriota bacterium
GAGGCGGTCATGTTGAAACGGCTGAAAATATTCGGTCTGACGACATCCATGTTTATACTGGCCAGCCTGATCATCACGGCTTCGGCTGTTGCCGGGCAATCCGCCCAGGAATTTAGACAACAGAACGGGTTGCTGGCTTATGCGCCTCCGGCCTGGTTTACAGAAGGGTACTTTATTG
>JAABVY010000099.1:576-823 GCA_011777135.1 Candidatus Zixiibacteriota bacterium
TCGGCAGACGGAACATCCCCAGAATATTCGCTGTATCTGGAGGCTGTTAAGCCTGAGCATACCGAATACTGGGTTTTTGTGGTGCTGCCCTATGAAAGCGCCGGGGAATGGTTTGATGCCAGGCGCGCATATCATGGCAGAAAGGCCGAGAATTATTACGGAGAAACCCAGGGTATGCTCGAGCGCGCCCTTAGCCAGGGTCTAAAAATCAAATCCGAGCTTCGCTTTCTGATAGAGAAAGGAGATG
>JAABVY010000099.1:947-1130 GCA_011777135.1 Candidatus Zixiibacteriota bacterium
GCTATGAATCATGTCATCCAGTTTTGATAAACGCAAAAAACTCAATCGCCGCAGCTTCTTTAAAAAAGCTGCAGCAATCGGATTGGGCGCCGTAGCAGGCGGCCCCTCTCTGTTGCGGTCCCGCCAGACCTCAGCCCAGATCGCCATTCCCAAAGAGCCCGTATCCCGCAGACCTTTTGGCCG
>JAABVY010000004.1 GCA_011777135.1 Candidatus Zixiibacteriota bacterium
CCGCGGTGGACATTGGAATAGAACTCAAGATATTCCCCCACTTTATCGTAGATGAAGTCGAATGTAGGGGTTGATGCGGCATTATCAAAATTCACATATTGAACTTCGCTGCCATCAAGAAGCGGGACCCTTTTATCAAGTCCGATCAGATGCTCCCGGATATTTTTGATATCGATATCTTTTATTTTCCTGCTTTCCTTTTCAACCGTAGTTTTTTCCATATTTACCTGCCTTTTCAATAAGATATAGAATTTAATCAAATTTCACCCATTGAGCAATCGAAATCGCAAGTGTTTTTGTCCGGCATTGAACAGATGAGTCAATTATAATCAAAAAGAAAGCCGCCCGATTGAGCGGCCATATATATCTTTATTTGATGATGATTATCTCGTAATGTAGAAGCTTTATCCGTTTTCTGCAGCATAAAAGTCTTTGGACTTTTTCAGGAGCGAGCGTTTCAAGATTGGTGGGGTGACCAGTGTCGTAACGATGACCATAATAATTACCGCCGAATATGTGGGGGCGGATACAACCGCAACTCCGCCCAGAGTAAGACTTTGACCAATTTTGGCGAATATCAGGCCCACCTCACCACGGGGAATCATACCGAATCCAATTGATAATTTATTTAGGCCTTTCTCATAAACACCCAGGGAACAGGCTTGTTTGCCGATTATGGCGGCCAGCGTGAGAAATCCCGCAAATATTAAGACATTCAGATCTCCAAATGTAGAAAGATCGACTTTCAAGCCCATATGCACAAAGAAGATCGGCACAAGGAATGAGGCGATGGGATAGATCAGATCCTCCAGCGAATGCTCACCTCGATCCATGAAGCCCCGGTAATGCACCCTCTCCATTATAACCCCGGCTGCAAAGGCGCCCACAATCCCGGCCAGGCCAATAAGCTCGGCGGCCATGGCCAGCCCGAAGCAGACCACGAGCGCGACCGACAGGAGGATTCCCTGGCCTTTCATGTTCAAGGCTGCCAGAAATATCCCTGGCATAATTTTGTTACCCACCAATAGCGCCAGGGTAATAAAGGCCAGAGCCTTGACCACAATCCATAATACACCGAGTGAATCGATCCCGGTGCCTGCATTGGCGGCATCGATCAGTCCGGTCACTATTGCCAGCACCACCAGGCCCATGATGTCATCGATAACTGCTGCGCCCAGAATTATCTTGGCCTCACGAGTCTGGAGCTTCCTTATGTCCTTGATCACCCGAGCCGTAATCCCGACTGATGTTGCGGTTAGGGTTGCACCGATAAAGATATGCACGTAGACCGACGCTTCCGGAAGAAAGATCGCCCCAATACCCCAGCCCAGAATGAATGGAGTTACCACACCCAGAACTGCAACCAGAAATGAAGTTGTGCCCACTGAGAGCATCTCCCTCAGGTTAGTCTCAAGACCGACCTCAAACAGCAGGATTATCACGCCGATTTCTGCCAGAATTTCAATAAAGTGTTCATGCTCGAGGAATTCGAAGGCCTCGATACCTATAAGGGTAAGGTTGCCGATAACCACTCCCAGAATCAATTCACCGAGAACCGCCGGCTGGTGGATTCGTTCCATCAACTCACCGCCCAGCTTTGCCGCCACGATGAATAATATCAATTCAAAAAGCACCAGAATGATAGGTTTTTCGGGTACCTCGCTCTCATCCGCCACTTCTTCTGGAGTAATTCCTGTGGCTTCTTCAGGGGCATGCTCCGCTTCAGTTTGCATAACAGTATCAGGTGCGGCAGTCTGCCCTGTATCTTCCTGTGCAGCTATAAAACCGGGGACGAAATTGACAATGAAGAAAATACCCAATCCGATTAATAGATAGCTTGGAAGTCTGCGTTTTTTAAACAATGATGTCATGGTCATTCCAGTCCGTCTGATGTTTTATGCGTTCTATGATTAGTGGATTTGTTTTCTAATCCGCTCATTTCTTAAATGGATCCTCTCCCTGCAGTTCCTCCATGATTTTGAGGTAGCTCTCATAACGCTCTGGATAGATCTTCTCCAACTCAACTGCCTCTTTGACAGCGCAACCAGGCTCGGAAATATGCAGGCAATTTCTAAATTTACACTTTTCTGAATATTCCGCGATTTCCGGATAAAGATAGCGAAGGTCCTCAGCCTCGATATTCCACAGGCCAAGATATTTCAATCCCGGCGTATCGACAACATATCCGCCGAAAGAAAGCGGATACATCTCCACCGCCGCCGTAGTATGAGTGCCTTTCTGGGAATAATCCGAAACATCACCCACTTTTAGCCTCAGCCCCTTTTCCACTGCGTTCAAGAGAGAGGATTTTCCCGTTCCAGATTGCCCGACCACAATCGAATGCTTATCCTTCAGTACCTCTTTGAACTCATCCAAGTTGATTTTTTGTGTCGCACTGGTTGTTATCATGCGCACATTAATAGACTTATATATATTTTCTAAACGATTCAAATCAAGTGCATGTTCCAGGTCGATCTTGTTTAACACGATGATTGGTTCCAGACTGCCCTGATGTGCAGCGATCAGGAACCTGTCTATCAGGCCCATCTTAAACTGAGGCCGCTTGACCGAGCTTATAATCATCATCTGTTCGATATTGGCCGCGACGATCTGCTCGATCTCCTCTTTGCCCCGTTTGGGGCGCGAGAATTTTGACCGGCGGGGATGAATGTTGATGATTGCGCCGTAAGTCTTTTTCTTTTTTAATTCTTCCCCGGGGTCGATATCCACAAGCAGTTCGACATCCACATTATCACCCACCACTACGACTGAGTGTCGTGACTCCGCCTCCTGGCGAAGACTTTCGCGGAGTGCACATTGAATTTGCCCCAGTTCAGTCTGAACCCGATAATAGAGGCCGTATGCGCTTACAACCGAACCGGTAATTGTGTCACCTGCTTTCGCCGTAATTCTTCCCCACAGCTTTTATCAGTTTTTTCTGAATACGAACTCAACCAGCCCCCGCCAGGAGGCGCCAGTGTGCTCGCTCTCAAAATAGTCACTCTCCGAGTAATATACCGGCTGCATATCCGGAAATATATCCAGTACCTCTCTATTATTGAAGAAGGAATATAGCCAGCCATTGGGCAGTTGAAAACAGTTTTTTTCGATTTCAGCTATCTTCCTTTTCTTGATTTCCTTGAAAGAGGGATCATTAACAGTCAGAGCGGAACCGAGCACAAGCCCTCCCTTTCGGAGACTGTAAATTATTTTCGCTGCCAGATCAACGTTTTGGGATTTTTTAAGATGCTGAAAGATCTGGTCTGCAACTATTATTGAATAGCGTTCCTTGTGGAATTTAAAATCCAGCGGATCAATATTTCTCAGGTCGATAGAGACATTTTTATTTTCTGCAAGTTGATAGGAACGTTCCAGGTTATCCTGCACAATATCCAGAGCGATCACATCAAAACCCTGGCCGGCAAGGTATACAGCATCCCCGCCTCTCCCGCATGATAAATCCAGCGCCAATCCGCTTTTCGCCAGACCGCAATACTGCTTGACCAGCCATGAGGGCCTGGCGCTTCGCATTCGTGAATCATTTATACCGCTATCAGTCATGGCGCTCAATATAACTTTCCTGCAAATATTAGCAATCCGTTTATAACTGTAAATCATTAAAGAGAAAATCAAACCAGTAGATCGAAATAATTCTGCTTTTAATTTTGAAGCAAGGCATTTTTTGTATAGCTTGGCCAGTATGGGAACTATTTATACCGCCGGGTATGGGAATATGGCAATTGATCGGTTTCTGAACCTGCTGAAACGGCATAAAATCGAAATATTAATTGATATCAGATCGCGGCCATACTCAAAAAGCAGGCCGGAATATCGCAAGCAGCCACTGGACAGGTTTGTCCGGAAAGAAGGAATAGAATATATATTTCTCGGAGACAAGCTGGGAGGCAGACCGAAAGCTGAGGCTTTCTATAGTCCGAAAGGCACCATAGACTATGAACTTTTACAGCAATCGCCGTCATATAAACAGGGGGTATCAGAATTGATTGCTCTGGCTGATAAATCCGATGTCTGCATTATATGTGCGGAAATGCTGCCGGAGAAATGCCATCGCGGCTTTCTGGTGTCGGAGACATTATATAAAATGGGAATTGAAACCCGACATATTCTTCATGGGGGCAATTTAATGGGACATGGGGAGCTGAGAGCCAAGTTTAAAGGAGGGCAGATGGACCTTTTTTGATTAGTTGTCTGCCTGTTCCCGGAATTTATTTTCCTCCACCAGCCTTAATCCCGGTATATTTTTCTCTATCTCTCTGCGTTCTTTATCTCCGGCTATGATGGCCCCGATTTCCTCATGCGACACGGTCACCAGAAATGGATCATCGAAATCACGGTAGCAGGTGAAATCCTCAGGGTAATCTGGATGAACGAACTGGAAAAGGCTGTCTGTCACTCGCAGCAGATATTCCAGTGCCTCCCTGGAACAATTGTAAATCCTTACTGTCGCACCCTGAACTTCGAACCAGTCCTTGCCCAGAAACTGCTCATATTCCCGGGAGATACGTGTCCCCGGCCACTCATACTGCTTTTCCCGGGTCTCTTTAAGGTGAGGATTGATTGTACTCATGAATTGTCTGGCATTCTCCGCGAGTGTTATGGAATCGCGCGTAACCATGCTGAAATATCTGCAATGGCTGCATATATATCGCATGAGACTCCTGTAAGTCTCGCCTCTAACATCTCCCTTGATAAACCATACGGGCAAATCCGTTTTTATACCTGCCAGAGCCATAATAAGATAGAGCCTTTCTGATTTCGATTATCAGGATTTTTTGCATACCTCCAGAGACCAAATATAAGAAAACTGAATAAAAATACAAGACCTTAATTTCCACTATTTGGCAGGCATAAAAAAACAAAATGCCCGCGAGCGATTGCGGGCATTTTCTGCGGAGACCAATAAGCTTATCTAACAGTCGTAAAAAAGTCTGAATTCATATGGGTGTGGACGGACCCTTATAGCATCAACCTGCGACATTTTCAGCTCAAGCCAGACCGCGATAACATCATCCGTGAAAACATCACCTTTCAGAAGATATTGATGATCCTCGGCCAGAGATTCGCATGCCCTTTGCAGTGACGATGGAAGCTGCGGAATACTCGCCAGCTCTTCCGCGCTCATGGCAGTAAGATCGTCATCGCAGGGGAAACCGGGATCGATTTTATTCTCAATACCATCCAGGCCCGCCATAAGCATGGCAGCATATGCAAGATATGGATTACAGGTGGCATCGGGCGGACGGAATTCCATGCGGTAGGTTGATTTATCTAACTGATACCCCGGGATCCTGATACAGGCATTGCGATTGCCGACCGAGTATGTTCCCCTGACCGGCGCCTCAAATCCGGGTACCAGACGCTTGTATGAGTTGGTCGAAGAGGAGGTAAAGCATAGAAGCGAACTGGCATGCTTCAATATGCCGCCGATATACCATTTGGCAATCTTGGAAAGGCCGATTTCGTCCCTGGGATCATAGAAAGTCGATTTTCCCGCTTTGGCCAGGTATTGATGGACATGCATGCCATTGCCCGGCTCATCGTAAAGCGGCTTGGGCATGAAAGTCGCCGATTTGCGGTATTTGAAGGCCGTATTTTTGACCACGTACTTAAGGATCATGGAACGGTCGGCCATATTTTTGAGACTGCCGAACATCACCTCGATCTCCTGCTGTCCCGCTCCGCCGACCTCATGATGATGGTACTTGACCGGCACACCGCAGGATTTCAGGATATCGGTCATTTCATTGCGAATCTGAAAGGTTTTGTCCTTAGGCGGGATAACATGATAACCTCCCTTGTATGGTACCTGATATCCCAGATTTGCTTCAGAGGAGTCGCTGGAACGCCATTCCGCCTCGCTGGAATCGATGTAATAATAACCGGCTTCCGGTTTTTGGTCGTAGCTGACATGATCGAACAGATAGAATTCAAATTCCGGGCCCCAGATTGATTCCGTGGCAATTTTGCTCTTGAGAAGATGTTTCTCGGCCTTTTCTGCAATCCAGCGAGGATCGCGGGTGAACTGCTCAATAGTGCCGTTAACGTTTACCACATTACCGATAAAGCTCAGAGTGGGACGGTCCCAGAATGGATCGATGAAAGCGGTTCCTGGATCGGGCAAAAGGATCATGTCTCCCGATTTTATGTGAGCAAATCCTGAGACCGAGGAACCATCAACCCCGATACCTTTCTTGAATAAGTGATTGGTCAGACGTTCAATCGGAACTGTTATATGATGCCATGCTCCCAAAAGGTCGATAAACTTGACATCTACAAATTCAACCGCATTGTCTTTTACTAATTTCTTTATCTTCTCAGTTACCATAGCCATCTCCTTGTGAAAAAAATCTTAATGAAGATAAGCACTATTCCGTATAAAGCAATCAAAATCCGGCTCTGAGCCTTTTCTAATTGACTTTTAGGCAATAAATGCCAATTTTCAAAAATACCGGAGGAGGGTTTATATGAAAATCGTCATGTCTATAGTTTTTTTATTACTGCTCTTTAATATAGCCTCGGCACAGGAATATCCGGAAACATATGATCCTTTTGAAGTCGCCCTGGAAGCGGTCGGCCTTTCAAAAGAGACTCTGAGGTTCGATTACGGCGATATGTCCAACTATGGCGGTGACAAATTCGCTCTCCCTCTTTTCTACACATTGCATTCCTCGCCTTTCAAAGTAGAACTATATAGCCGGCTGTTCCGTGATAATCTCCTGAAGAACTGTGCTTCCGCCCTTGCTCTGACCGCATTTTCATCGCAAAGAATCAACAAGGGCATACGGCGCGGCCTGATCTCGAGCCCGCTGGATCGCGTAAAGCCGCTATTGGAAAGCGAGACACCTCTTCATGATGCAATTGTCAAATTTGAAGCATTCTACACAATCCCCATGGACCAGGATCGCCGCAACGAACTGAAAGAAGAGGCTGCTCAGGTGCCTCTTGAGCTGCAGAAGATGGCTGCGCTCATTATTTTCACAGCCATTGATTCCTCAAAACATCATTATCACGCCTTCGAAGAAGTCAGGGAAGACTATGACCTGAGGGATATGCGGGAGAAATTCGTTACATTCATAGCTTCAGAGACAGATGTAAGCGATATCGATATGGAGCCATTCCTGGAGGAGGTCGATTTTAGATATCTCTATACTCCTGCACAGGATCTCGCAATGGCCCTTGATTTCGTATCCGAGTCTCTCACTGTGATGAACTTCAATCAAGAGTTCGAATTCGAATGGCAAACATCGGCCGGGAAAGTATTAATAAATGATAATAGAAAGCACGAGTATAGTGGCGAAGAAGCCTATTTTCTTATAATTGATGTCGGCGGTGATGATGTTTACAGAAATGCCGCATCCAACATCGACTTCCGAAACTGGATTTCTATTCTGATCGATGTCGAAGGTAATGATACATATAAATCCGAAAAGGAATCGGTCGGCAGTTTTGGTGCGGGTATTTTTGGATACGGATTTTTGGTTGACCTTATGGGGGATGATATCTATTCCGGCCAATATATTACTCAGGGTGCGGGTCTTTGCGGGGTTGGCATGCTGATCGACTATGGTGGCAGGGACAGCTATGACGCCTATGTTTGCGGGCAGGGCTCAGGAGTATTCGGACAGGGGATCCTCTCCGACCTGAGCGGTGACGACCGCTATCACATGTTCCAGCTGGGGCAGGGCTTCGGCTTCAGCATTGGAATTGGGATTCTCGTGGATTCGACCGGAAATGACGAATATATCGCCAATGATTCCATCATAGATTTTCCAGCCTCTCAATCCAAAGAACACAATTCAAACCTCTGCCAGGGAGTTGGTTTCGGCAAACGTGCCGATTTTATCGACGGCCATTCATGGGCGGGAGGTATCGGTATGCTGGTTGATGGTTCAGGCGATGATTTTTATTCCGCCGGGCTCTTTGCCCAGGGATGCGCCTACTGGTATGCTATCGGCCTGCTTTCAGATGTCGCTGGAGACGACATCTACGACGGCGTCTGGTATGTGCAGGGCTCGGGAGCACATTTCGGACTGGGCATCCTGCTCGAATCGGGAGGCAATGACCGCTATACGGCTGAAATGAATATGGCCATTGGCGCAGGGCATGATTTCACCCTGGGCATGTTCATCGAAGAAAGCGGAAATGATATCTACAATGCTCCCAATCTCTCGCTGGGCGGTGGGAATGCCAATGGTATCGGAATCTTCTGGGATAAATCTGGAGATGACTCTTATTATGTCACCGCCGCCACCACTCTGGGACGTGCCAATGTCGCCAGCCGTGGAAGCCTGCGGGATTATATCATGTGTCTGGGGCTGTTTCTTGACACGGGCGGGAACGATCTCTATCCCGAGGAATATGATTTTGCCCGCAATAACACCCTCTGGACCCAGCCCGGCACAAATACCGAGGAGCCGTTACCCAAAATCGAACTGGGCGTCGGATATGATACGGAATGAAATACTGGCAATGGCACTGGAGTGCATGTTGATGATCAGGTGAGCATGTATCGCTCTGTCTTGTCTTTAAACAAGATTCAATCTTGGCCGTATTATAGGTAAAAGAAAAAGGTGCTTCAAATATGAAAAGATTTCTCCTGATAATCAGTTTTCTGGCCCTTATCCTGTCCTGCAGTGATAAATCCTCCGGGCCCGAGCCGCAGGATCTCCTGCAGCGGCTGCAGGCGCTTCCGGATGTTGAAGCGGTTGAGATTACTCCGCCTTATGGCTACAATAGAGCTTTCGAGCTCACCATCACCCAACCGCTGGACCATGAAAATCCCGGCGGGCAGACTTTCGAGCAGAAATTCTATATTTCGCATCTCGATGAATCTGAACCGATGGTCATGCATATCTCAGGATATGCTATCGGCAATAATTATGTTTTTGAAATGGGACGCCTGCTGGACGCAAACCAGATTTATGTCGGCCACAGGTTTTTCTCCGGGGCCGATCCTATAGTACACGACTGGCAATACCTGACCATACAACAGGCCGCGGCCGACCATCATCGCATAGCGGAGCTTCTAAGGCCGATTTATGATGGTATCTGGGTCAATACCGGTGTCAGCAAGGGAGGAATGACGGCTCTGTTTCAACGCAGATTCTATCCGGATGATGTTGATGCTACTGTAGCGTATGTCGCCCCTCTTCCGTTGTCTACCGATGATCCCCGTTTTGATAATTTTCTCGAAAATGAGGTCGGGGATGAGGCCTGCCGGCAGAAACTCAAATCATTTCAGAGGATGGCTCTGGAAAGTAAGGTCGCTTTATTTCCATACCTGGAAAGTTATGCTCAGGAATCCGGCTATACATTCAACATGGATCTTAATCTGATTCTTGAATATATGGTTCTCGAATATCCTTTTGCTTTCTGGCAATATGGCGATGGTGATTGTTCGGTTGTCCCGGATCTGGGCGCTCCTGTTTCCTCCATCTGGAATCATCTGAATTATATTGTCAGCATGAATTATTTCTCAGAGGAACTGATCAGCTATTTCGAACCCCATTATTATCAGGCCTATACGCAATTTGGATACTATCGACTGATCACTGATCATCTCGAGGATCTCCTGACAGAGGCGGAAAGCTACAGCTACAGGATCCTGGCTCCGCAGGATGCCCAACTGGTTTTTGATGCTTCGGTTATGCCCGATATAGTTTCCTGGCTTCAGAACAACGGTGATCACATAATCTATATCTTTGGCGGGCAGGATCCATGGACAGCCGGCGCCATTGATCTGAATGGAACTGCCGAGGCCTTGAAAATTGTGGAACCGGGCGCGAATCATGGAGTAAATATTGCCCAGCTTGTTCAACGTGATCTGGTTTATACCACCCTTGAAGACTGGCTGGAAATAGAAATAACACCTCAGGCGCCAGTTCTAATTCAGCCCGATCCGAGTATAAAAGAACTTCCCCCATTCTACAGAAAGTAATCGTGATTACGATTTTATTTATCTTCGTTCTGACATATTGACATAATGTATCAGGCGGCGTATTATATATCTGTTTGACCACAATCAGGAGCAGAAATGACCAGATATGCCAGAATTGATGATTATATCACACCTATAAAGGCGATCCTGTGCGGAAAATCCAATCAAAAAGCGGCAGAGCTCAGGAAGCTGATTTACAAGTCCCGAAAAATACTTAATCGTCATTCGGGCAAGCAGTATTCTGTCGATCAGGCCGTTGAGAAACTCCTTGATCCTGGCTGGATCAAAAGCGTGGCCCGGTTCAATCCTGATGAATGGCAGAATATCGCCGATCGGATGTATATTCGTGCGCGGAAGATTCTTGGAAATGTACAGAAGCCGGAAATAATTCTGTACCCCAGCTTCCAGAGGTTCAATGGCAGAGTATATGAAGTTGACCGCACGTCATACATAGCCGCTTCTCCCGATTTTCCGCATACCACAGGCAAAAACCTGCAAGTTCTTATGGCTCATGAATATGCGCATTTTGCCCGCTGGCGAAAAACCGGTATACCCTCGGAAAATGTGCCGGTCTTTGCCTACATCTTTGAAGAAGGCTGGGCCACCTGGATGTCTATTAAGCTGTTGCCCGAATATTCGTTGACCCAGTTATTCATGTCGAATCTGCACAAGGCCATCAATATGCCCGATCCAGAAGGTGGGTATTTGCGCTGGTGCAAGAAACATCTGAAATCCATTGCAAGCGAGGCGGGTAAGTCGCTGAAGGCAAAGGACCATAAAGCGTTAGGTCGATTCTTTCAATGCCAGCGTTTCGGCAAAGACAACACCCCTATCAGAACCGGCTATTATCTCGGCTACAGGATGATCAAAATGCTTGCCGGGCAAATGCCCGCACGAAAATTAATGCTGGAAAAACCTACTTTTCGAAAGGTCTCTATCTGGCTAGATCAGCTGGTTAATGAGGTTTGAGAAAAGATCTGGATCAGTCGAACAAAAGTGGCAAAAGCAATCAGGGCTGGAACTTCTAATTTAGTTTCATTGTTTCTGAAACAATACAAGACCGGTTTTGTATATATTGCAAACATCTTAATCAGAGGGAAAAGCTCTTTATGAGAAGATTTATTAGAGTCTCATCGTTACTTATAGCCTCCACCATCGTCTTCACAATTCTGGTTGCCTGCAGCTCAAATCAACAAAACATTAGCGACATTAGCCACGATGAAGGTGAGGTCCGTGTTTACCAGGTGTATGGCATGGATTGCCCGGGATGCCATGGGGGATTGGAAAATCTCGTTAATAAAGTACCTGGAGTGAAAAACTCACAGGCGAATTGGGAAAAGCAGAGCTTGCAGGTTGTACTTGATCCTGAAAATGAGATCGATGACCAGTCTATTTACGAGGCTATCAGGAAGGCCAATTTCACTCCCGGAGAACGGTTGAAATAGCCTATGTATAGAATTAATAGACTGACAGGCATATCACTGATTACCGCATTTCTGTTGTCGATAGAATTATTCAGCTTTCAAAGCGCTTCCGCTGCGGGTATCAGTATCGACGCCGGTCTGACTCCGGCCGAGAACCGATGGATTTTTCGATCACAAATGCGCTATATGCAGCGCGACAATGATCAATCCGATTCTCCCAGATCGATGAAGGCTTATATGTTTCCTGTGGTTGTCGCTTATGGTTTGCGGTCGGATTTGACCTTGATGGTGCGGCAGGCTTTTATCAGGCGTGAGATGACTATGATGGGACAGAGCTCGATTAATTCCGGTCTGGGTGATCTGCTTCTCTTAAGCAAGTACAGGTTGATTCGGATCAATACTCCCCGCTATACGCTTGGAATCGCACCGACACTTGCTCTGGAATTTCCGACTGGCAAGGATGGGCTCTCATCGAACAGTTACGACCTTCATTTCGGGAGCTTCTTCTCAGGTCGGATGCGATCGCTGGGTATGGACCTGAATGTTACCTATATCTGGAACGGTATGGCGGAAAACGGGGATGCGGTGGTTGATCCGGGGGATGAGTTTTCGGTACAGGCCGCCCTCGCCTATCAGATGAGCCTTGGAGATCAGGCCAATATGGCCTTGGCACCGGTCCTGGAGGCATCTTATCTCGATATTTCGTCCGATTCTGAAGAT
>JAABVY010000341.1:0-7750 GCA_011777135.1 Candidatus Zixiibacteriota bacterium
GAGATCCTGAAGCACCTCCATTCAGGCCTGATCACCATCGATCATTTCGGGCGGATCATCTATTTCAATGAAGCCGCTGAGAGAATAACCGGATTCAAGGAGAGAAAGATAAAGGGGAAGAACTGCCTGACGGTCTTTGCCGAAAGAATGCCCCAGTTTTCCGAAAAGCTGCTCTCCGTGTTAAAATCGTCCCAGCTCGAGAGCCGCTGTGAAATCACCATTATCGACGAGGATGGAGAGGAAATCCCGATCGGAATTTCAACCTCGGTGCTCGAGGATGAAGTCCGGGGTGTGAGAGGCGTTATAGGAATCTTCCAGGATCTCACCGACGCCAAGAAGATGGAGGAGAAGATGCGCCACGCCGACCGCCTTGCGGCAGTGGGTGAACTTTCCGCTTCCATCGCGCATGAAATAAGAAATCCTCTGGCATCCATCTCCGGATCAGTCGAAATCCTCAAACAGGAACTAGATCCGGAGGGCGACAACCAGAGGCTAATGGATTTGATTGTCAAAGAATCAACTCGTCTCAGCAACATTCTGACCGATTTCCTGTTCTATGCCAGAGTAAAATCTCCCAATTTTGGAAAGGTGGAAATCAACAGGCTGGTGAGTGATGTGATCGAAATTGCCCGCAACCACACATCTTACAGAGAAAAAATAAAGCTGGCAAGTGAGTCTGATGATACTACTATCTATGTCTCGGGGGATGACGAGCAGATCCGGCAGGTTCTGTTCAATCTGGTGGTAAATGCGCTGGATGCGATCGAAAGAGAAAGCGGCGATGTAAGAATAAAAATTGAAGGCAATTCGCCCCTTTACAGCGATCAGGTGGTTATATCGGTGATTGATGATGGCGCCGGTATGACTCGCGATGTTAAGGACAGGATTTTCAGCCCATTTTTCTCGACCAAAAAGGAGGGTACCGGCCTGGGTCTGGCAATAGTCCGAAGGCTGGTAGACAATATGGGAGGCAAAATTTGGGTCGAAACCTCGCCCAATGGTGGCACCACCTTCAAGTTTACTTTAATTAAATACTTCAAGGGAATGGTACATCCCGAAGAAAAACAACAGGATATTGCCCAAGAAGCCCTAGCCGGTAAGGCAGCCGAATCGCTTTTGACACAATAAAAGTCTTTCTGTAATTTCCAAAATTCCGATAGAATTTATTAGATTGGTGCAATATTTATTTATTGCTCTAACTTACAGTCTTATTTAGGGTTATTTGTGAAAAAAATAACAAAAAAGACTTGACAGTATTAACGGTAAGTATATATTAGCAATTTAATTTTTGGATGTGGTGCCAGACAAAAAAAATGATAAAGTCTCCCTATATGGGCAGCTTTCGATGCTGGTCGCGATACCGTTTTTGCTTGCGGTCGGGCCGATTGTCGGATGGTTTATCGGAAAATATCTGGATGAGTGGTTAGGAACAGAACCTTATTTAATGTATCTCTTTATAATTTTTGGTTTTATCGCTGCAGGAAAGGAAGTTTACAGCCTCGTTAAGCGGGTATCAGAAAAAGTTTGAATGCATCTATGGGCCTTGATTTTATAAATAGAGTCATCAAAACAACGCTTCTTCTCGGGGCACTCATTTTCGTATTCGGAAGCTATTATTTTGACTGGACCTACAGCTTGGGAATCTTCACAGGCGTCTTGTGGGGGTGTGCCAATCTCTGGTTTATCAGACAATTTATAGTAAACTATCTCACCACCGGCGATAGAAATGCCGGTAAACTGGCACTATTTGCACTCATCAAGTTTCCAATTCTATACGGCGCCGGATTCCTGATTCTGTGGCTGGGTTGGTTTCCGGTAGTATCGTTTGTGATGGGTTTCAGCTTGATATTTCTGGTGGTTGTCTTCAAGGCTCTGGGGCTGCTCATAACGGAAGGCGGCTTCAAAAATTTTAACTTAAGTGAAAAACGGGTTGAGGGATGATTATTCCTGGTATAACAAATCTGGTTACCGCTCATGGGGGAGGAACCCCGGAGCTACCGCATTTCATTGAATTTCTGCATATTTACCTGACAGGACCGTTTGTTAATTTCCTGTTCGAGTACAAAGATGTGATCTTTGGCTTCCTGGTATTGATCTTCATGTGTGCTGTATCCATGAGGGTCTATGCCAAAAGATCTTTGCATCCCGGGAAACTGCAGAACCTTCTGGAGATGATTGTGGAGGGATTCCAGAATTTCTTTATTTCTATTCTGGGTGACAGATGGGGCAGGCACTATACCCCGTTTCTGGGCACGCTGTTCATGTACATTCTCCTGATGAACTGGTTCGGATTGATTCCATTCGGCAAGTCTGCAACTGCAAACTGGGCTACCACCGCCCCTCTGGCCATTATTGTCTTTTTGTATGTGCAGTACACCGGCATGCGCCGTATGGGGTTCCTCAGGTATCTTGACCACCTTGCGGGCGAGCCCCGGAGCGCCATTACATGGGCGCTGGTACCATTGAATTTACCGATTCACATAATAGGTGAGCTGGCCAAACCGCTTTCACTCTCCCTGCGACTTTTCGGAAATATCACCGGTGAAGACGTGCTTTTGGCGGCCTTTACAGGTCTGGGAGTGATGGTCCTGGCTTTTATCGGCTCTCCAGTGGGATTGCCGTTGCAGCTTCCCTTTTACTTTCTGGCATTATTAACATCGACAATACAGGCGTTAGTTTTTACGCTTTTAGCGGCGGTATATTTCTCTATGATGCTGCCGCATGAGGAACACGAAGAACATTAACATTCAAACAACACCGTAGGAGGATAGATGGATTTCTCGACTGCTTTATCGTTTTCGTTGCCAATCGGCTTGGCGCTGGCCGCTATCGGTTCGGGTCTCGGACTGGGACGCGCCGTGGGATCAGCAATGGAAGCCATGGGTCGTCAGCCCGAAGCCGCGGGCAAGATTCAGGTCGGTATGATTATCGGTGCCGCCCTCATCGAAGCTCTGACGATTTATTCGCTGGTCGGCTTCTTTATTCTGTCTGGTAAGATTGGTGCGCACTAAGAAAAGTTTACTGTATGGGATGAAGCGTCAGGCTTCATCCCATCTGTAAATTCTTTGCAAAGGAGTTACTGTGGAGGATATCGGCAAATGGCAAATGCTCCTGACGCATGCCGTCGGTTTTCTGATCGCACTCTGGATTCTGAAGAAATTTGCCTGGCAGCCTATCTTGAATATACTTGAGGAACGGCGTCAAAAGATCCAGTCGGATTTTGACGAGGCCGCCGAGGATCGCAAAAAGTCCGAGAAGCTTCTGGCCGATTACGAGGAGAAGCTGAAGGAGATCGATGCCGAGGCGCGCAAAAAGATCCAGGAGGCTGTCAGGGAAGGTCAGCAGGTGGCGACCGAAATCAAGGATTCAGCCCGCCAGGAGTCCCGGGAACTGATCGAGAAAGCCAAGTCGGAACTGCAGCGGGATGTTGAGAAGGCCAAGGTTCAGCTGAAAGAAGACCTGGTTAAAATGACCATTGGCGCAACCGAGAAATTGATCCTCGAGCGCCTCGACGAACAGAAACATCGCCAGTTGATTACAAACTTCATTGATGATGTGGAGAAAGCGTAGTGATTTCTTCGGAGGTTGCCAAAAGATATGCTGTCGGCCTGTTTGAGCTGGCGCAGGAAAAAAATATGATCGATCAGATCGCCGATGAGATGCGGTCTATCGCGGAAGTATGCAAGCAGGATAAAACCCTATTGAATTTTCTGGCTGCCCCGCAGATCAGGGATCAGGACAAGGAGGAGGTAGTCAAGTCCGTTTTTGCGGATCGTGTCTCAGCTCCCGTGAGGAAATTTCTCGAACTTATCGTCGAAAAGCGCAGGAGCATGTTCCTGGTCGAAATAGCGGAGGCTTTCAATGACCTGGTGCTGGAAAGCCAGGGCTATCTGAAGACCCGCGTGGAAAGCGCGATAGAATTGACGAGCCAGGAATCTGAAGCCCTGCAGAAAAAGCTGGAAGAGAAAACCGGTAAGAAAATTTTAATGACCACAGCCGTCAAGCCCCAGATTCTGGGCGGCGTGATAGTCCATCTCGGAAGCCAGATAATTGACAAATCGATTCAGCACGATCTCAGGATTCTGCGCGACAGGCTTCTGGAACTGAAAGTACATTGATAATATCGGCGTTTGATATAGAATATTTTTGAAAACGATTTTCTTGATATAGACGGAGATTAATATGGGATTAAAACCAGAAGAAGTAAGCTCCATAATCAAGCAGGAGATCTCCAAATACGAAACCAGTCTCAAGATGGAGTCGGTCGGTACGATCCTCCAGATTGGTGACGGTATCGCTCGTGTATGGGGTCTTGAGGATGCTATGATGTCGGAGCTTCTAATGTTCCCCGGCGATATTATGGGGCTGATCCTGAACCTCGAGGAGGATAATGTCGGTGTCGCTATCTTCGGTTCCGATACGGATATAAAGGAAGGCGATACAGTCAAGCGTACCGGCAGAATTGCCTCGGTTCCGGTTGGTGATGCCCTGGTCGGACGAGTGGTAAATGCTCTCGGCCAGCCGATCGACGGCAAGGGGCCGATTGTTACCGATAAATATCGGGCGACTGAAGTGGTTCCTCCTAATGTGGTCCAGAGGCAGCCGGTGAACGAACCGGTGCAAACCGGCTTGAAAGCAATCGACTCCATGATTCCAATTGGAAGAGGACAGCGTGAGTTGATCATTGGTGACCGTCAGACAGGAAAGACCGCCGTTGCTATTGATACGATTATCAATCAGAAAAACTCTGATATATTTTGTATCTATGTCGCGGTTGGGCAGAAATCCTCAACGGTTGCGCAGATCGTGGATACCCTGGAAAAACATGGCGCAATGGAATACACGACAGTTATTTCCGCGCCTGCCACCGATCCCGCCCCGCTTCAGTATCTGGCACCGTATGCAGGATGCGCCATGGGTGAGGAATTCATGAATACCAAGCGCCATGCTCTGGTTATTTATGATGATTTGTCGAAGCATGCTAATGCGTACCGTCAGCTTTCACTGCTACTCCGGCGTCCTCCGGGACGTGAGGCCTATCCCGGTGACGTGTTCTATCTGCATTCACGCCTTCTGGAACGTGCAGCTAAATTAAATGATGAGCTGGGAGGCGGATCGCTTACCGCTCTGCCGGTTATTGAGACCCAAGCAGGTGATGTGTCGGCCTACATTCCGACCAACGTGATTTCGATTACGGATGGCCAGATCTTTCTTGAGGGAGAGCTCTTTTATTCCGGCATTCGTCCTGCCATCAACGTGGGTATTTCGGTCTCGCGTGTGGGTGGTAATGCTCAGGTCAAGGCCATGAGAAAGGTCGCGGGAAGACTGCGTCTGGACCTGGCCCAGTATCGTGAGCTGGCCGCCTTCGCGCAGTTCGGATCTGATCTCGATAGGGCCACGCTTCGTCAGCTGACGCGCGGTGAAAAGATGGTTGAAATCCTGAAGCAGGGTCAATATGTGCCCATGCCAATGGAGCAACAGGTTATGATCATCTGGGCCGGCGGTAAAGGCTACCTGGATGATGTTCCGACTGATATAGTTTCCACATTCGAGAAGGAATACCTGAAGTTCATGGAATCTGAATATCCGGATGTTGGTCATAAGATCGCACAGGATAAAGTAATATCAGAGGAAAATGAAAAGCAGCTTCAAGCCGGAACAGAGGCTTTCAAACAGAAGTTTATGGCCGAGAAAGGATTAGCNNGATTAGCGAAGGGCTAATTAATGCAGTCACTGAGAGACATTAGAAAGCGAATCCGTGCCGTTGAATCGACCAGGCAGATAACCAAGACTATGGAAATGGTTGCGGCTGCCCGACTCCGCAAGGCCCAGCAGCAGATCGAGTCATTTCGGCCATATGCTAAAAAGATGCAGGAGATGCTGGCGCATTTATCCGAGGCCTCCGGAGCGGTGGAACATCCGTATTTCGAGCAGAGGGAAGGAAATAAGGTTGCGCTGGTGGTCGTTTCATCTGACAGAGGTCTTTGCGGATCATATAACAGTAATATTTTCAGGCGTGCCAATCTGTGGGTTGCCGATCATCCTGATCTGGATGTCGGCCTTATACTTGTCGGGAAAAAAGCGATTAATTTTTACAAACGCCGTGATTATAAAATACTCGGAAGCTACCGGGATTTTGACGGTAAGTTCGATATCGGCAAAGTCAGGCAGATTACCAATGACCTTTCGGAAATGTTTATCGCCGGCGATGTCGATCGTATCGTCTTTATCTATACTGCTTTTTTGTCGACGGCCAATTTCAAGATAACCGAGATGCAGTTTCTGCCGATCAGGGCCGAATTCGAGGAGGCGGTAGAAAAAGAGGAATATTCTGCAGCCAAGGAATATATATTCGAGCCCGATCCGGAGACAATATTCAAGCAGCTGCTTCCAAGTTATGCGCTTGTGCTTGTCCAGATGGCGATCGCCGATGCGATTGCATCGGAGCATGGCACTCGAATGCTGGCCATGGGTTCGGCCACCAAGAATGCGGGTGAGATGATTGACCAGCTGACCCTGCAGCGTAACAAGGCACGACAGGCCAGTATCACCAGTGAATTGCTGGAAATCGTATCCGGTGCCGAAGCGCTCAACAAGTAGCACGGTTTTAAATCGAATGAACGCAATCCATTTATGGGTGCTTTGAAGATAGATTTGAGTTAGGAAAAAAACAATAATCAATAAAGGAATTGCAATGGCAGAAGAGAATGTTGGTAAGGTGCTACAGGTTATCGGGGCAACTGTTGATTGCCAGTTTGATTCCGATAAATTACCTAATATTCTTAATGCGATCAAGATCGTAGATAAAGAAAGAGAGATAAATCTGACCGTGGAGGCAGCCTTGCATATCGGCGACAACATGGTCAGGTGTATTTCTATGGCATCTACAGATGGCCTGGTGCGAGGCATGAAAGCTATCGATACCGGCGAACCGATTGCCGTTCCGGTGGGCGAGCAGGTGCTCGGACGAGTATTTGACCTGGAAGGTCATCCCATAGATGAGCTGGCTCCCATCCCGGAAGGCACCGAGACTATGCCGATCCATCACCCGCCCCCGTCATTCACAGACCAGGATATCGAGACCTCGATTTTCGAGACCGGTATCAAAGTCATTGACCTTCTCGAGCCTTATGCCAAAGGCGGAAAGGTTGGACTGTTCGGCGGTGCAGGTGTTGGCAAGACAGTTATCATCATGGAGCTGATCCGCAGTATCGCTTCCGAGCATGCCGGTTATTCGGTGTTCTGCGGTGTGGGTGAAAGAACCCGTGAGGGTAATGACCTGTGGCTGGAAATGAAGGAATCAGGCGTTATCGACAAGACCTGCATGGTCTTCGGTCAGATGAACCAGCCGCCGGGAGCCCGTTTGAGAGTGGGACTTTCCGGGCTTACCATGGCCGAGTACTTCCGTGATGAGATGCATCAGGATGTGCTCCTTTTCATCGATAACATCTTCCGCTTCGTGCAGGCCGGTTCCGAGGTGTCCGCGCTTCTGGGACGGATGCCCTCCGCTGTAGGTTACCAGCCTACGCTTTCCAACGAAATGGGCGCTTTGCAGGAGCGAATCACATCCACCAAGGCCGGTTCAATTACCTCAGTGCAGGCAATTTATGTTCCTGCAGATGACTTGACCGATCCGGCTCCGGCAACAACCTTTGCGCATCTTGACGCAACCACAGTGCTCTCGCGTCAGATAGCCGAGTTGGGTATTTATCCGGCGGTCGACCCGCTCGATTCCACCTCGCGAATTCTG
>JAABVY010000341.1:7787-20211 GCA_011777135.1 Candidatus Zixiibacteriota bacterium
TATCGATGAACTTTCCGAAGAAGATAAACTGACTGTAGCCCGGGCCAGAAAAATCCAGAGATTCCTTTCGCAGCCATTCTTCGTGGCCGAGCAGTTTACGGGAATTCCCGGCAAATATGTGCCATTAAGTGAGACAATTGCCAGCTTCAAGGAACTTGTGGAAGGCAAATGCGATGATATGCCCGAGCAGTCATTTTACATGGTTGGAAACATTGACGAGGCTCGCGAGAGGGCTGAGGAAATGAAGAAAGATTAGCCTATGTTTAAGCTGTCTATAGTATCGCCTGAAAGGGTATTGTACGAGGATGATGTCGAATCCCTGGTTGCTCCCGGGATTGACGGCTATCTGGGAATACTCTCCAATCATGCTCCCCTCATAACTTCACTGGTGACAGGGAAGATCGAGATACGCGACACTCATAAGAAGGAGAAAATTGCGGCTATCTCGCAGGGCTTCCTGGAAGTCTCCTCGAATACTGCGACTATACTTGCAGATGCGGTTGAGTTTGCCGAGGAGATTGATCTGTCGAGGGCGGAAAGCGCGCTCAAACGCGCTGAGGAGAGGATGAATATGGATCCCGGCGAGATCGATCTACCGCGGGCGCGCAATGCCATGGTCCGGGCCAAGAACAGAATAAGGCTGGTTAAGCAGTTTAAGCAGATGGAAAAATAAAAGTAAAAACCCGTTCTCCTGAACGGGTTTTTACTGTGCTTAGAGTAGGGTTGTGCAGGGGTTGGGCTATATTTGTAAAGAGCAGGTTTTCTTATTATTGACCTCCCTGGGAGATGCTCATCCACTTCGAAAAATGGGACATCTTAATATAGACTTTGTCGCCAACGACAGGATAGCGGTCCACAAGCTCCCATTTTCCTGAATCCGGATTAAAATAATACCAGTCGACATACTCCATATCTGCATCGCGAAATGCGGATACAGGGATCGTAAGGGTTGCCTCGCTTGAAAACTTCAGGCCATCCGGCTGAAAATCGAACTGGAGTATGGCCCTGTCTCTCATAACCAATTCGGTGACTTCGACTGAAATCTCGACATCGGATTTGACCGCATTGGCCGGCACCTCCAGAGATCCTTCGCTGCCGTCAGAAAATGCTATCGGTACTACCCCGCCTTCATCGGCAGGAATAACAACGGAACCCCCGCCGTCTTCCGGCTCACTGAAATCTGCGCTCCTGGCGGCGAGGTTTTCGTAATCTGCCAGTGTAAATGTGCCATCTGCCTCCGGCCGGGTGGGCATATCAGAACATCCCATTATTATGAGAAGCGTCAATACTAAGCTTGTCAGAATTGTCCCTGCAATGATACTTCTTGTCTTTGTCATAATGATTACCTCTTGCTTCAATTTCCTCTCTTGCTGGTGTTTATTTGTGCAATCCGTGTTCCGTTCTAAAACATTTTGTTCACAAATTTACAATTTGTTGCCTGCCATAAAGATATCAATTTGCCACGCTCCTGAGCATAGTATGAGCAAGTGAAAAATCTCCATTTTTTATGGGAAATTTCCCATAATTAATCGTCACGAGTCGTATCAGGCGGGAGGCTGTTCAGGTTAAGGGCAGTCCTTTAAGGAAGACTATGCATGATTTATTTTAAATGATTAATCATAATCTTCCCCCAAAGGGAACTCCCGGTGCGGTTAAGTTGTTGCCCGGTATTTGATGGTAAGCCTGGTATAATGCTTAAAATTAACGAAAATATGGCTTTATTAATGCTTGACATTTTTGGAATATAATGTAAATTTTGCGTTTAATTATTTCCGGGATTAGAGGAGATTTATGAAAACGTATATACCAAAGCTTTCAGATCTGAACAAAAAGTGGTATGTTGTGGATCTAAGTGGCAAGGTGCTGGGGCGCCAGGCCGGACAGATAGCCCGCGTTTTGATGGGCAAGAATAAACCACAATATACACCTCATCTGGATGCCGGAGATTATGTGATTGTGGTAAATGCACAGAAAGTGGTGATAACCGGAAAGAAGATGTTTCAGAAGCGGTATTTCCGTTATACCGGTTACCCCGGCGGATTGAGATCGAAGACATTCGAGCAGATGATTTCATCCAAACCGGAGGATATTATCCGTTCCGCGGTGAAGGGCATGCTTCCAAAGAACCGCCTGGGGCGTAAGATGATGAAGAAGCTTTTTGTTTACCGCGGCCCCGAGCATCCGCATCAGGCTCAGAAACCGGAGCCCCTGGAATTGTAATCAATCTGGATTTGAAAGGATAGTATGGAAGATCAGATCATAGCCACAGGGCGCCGTAAAGCTGCAGTGGCAACTGTGCGGCTCAAGCCGGGCAGCGGAAAATGGGAAGTCAACGGGCGCGAGCTGCGTGATTATATCCGCAACCGCCAGATGCTGATTGATCACATCTACCAGGCCTACAGGGTCACCGAGACCGAAGGCAAATTTGATGTGTTCTGCCGCGCAAAGGGCGGTGGAATCAGCGGTCAGGCGGGCGCAATGCGTCTGGCTCTGGCAAGAGCATTGTCGAAATATGACAGCACGCTTCGCCAGCCGTTGAAAGACGCCGGGCTTCTGACACGCGACCCCCGTGAAGTCGAAAGAAAGAAATATGGAATGGTGAAAGCACGCAAGCGCTTCCAGTATTCCAAGAGATAGAAGTATATTTTTTACCAATACGCACAATCGCAGACTTCGGGGGCGGTCATCCGAAACAGGATGTCCCCCGGGGGATGAGGCGATTGGAGGAATCAACCAAAGGAGATCTGCATGCTTGATGTGACTATCAAGGACCTTCTCGAAGCAGGCGTGCATTTTGGACACCAGACTCAACGCTGGAATCCCAAGATGAAACGCTTTATTTTTTCCGCCAAAAGCGGTATCTACATCATCGACCTGAAAAAGACCATGCTCTCGCTGGAGATGGCCTGCAACAAGGTCAACGAAATAATTTCACGCGGCCATTCGGTGCTTTTTGTGGGCACCAAGAAACAGGCCCAGGATGTGATTTATGAAGAGGCTACCCGCTGCGGACAGTTTTATGTCACTGAACGCTGGCTGGGTGGTATGCTCACAAATTTTCAGACCATCAAGAATAATATCAAGCGGCTGAAAGATCTGGAGCGGATGAAAGAGGACGGCACATTCGACAAGCTGGCCAAAAAAGAGGTCTCCATGCTGGAGCGCGAGATGAAAAAGCTGCAGAAGGTACTGAACGGTATAAAAGAAATGAACCGTCTGCCTGGCCTGGTGTATATAGTTGATGCAAAGAAAGAAAAAATTGCAGTGGCAGAAGCTGCCAAACTGGGAATCCCGATTATCGCCATTGTGGATACCAATTCCGACCCCGATCCGATCGATTTCCCGATTGCCGGAAATGATGATGCGATTAAATCAATCAGGGTGATAACTCATCAGGTCGCTGATGCGGTAATAGATTCAGCCAACCGTCTAAAAGAAGGCTCCCAGATTGCTGAAAAAGCCGCGACTGCAGAGAAACCGGAAGCTGAACCGGCGGAAAGAAGAGAAATGGCGACAAAGACTTCTGAGACTGAAGGAGAAAGATAAGATGGCTATCTCAGCGAAGACTGTAAAAGAATTGAGAGATAAAACCAATGCCGGAATGATGGACTGTAAGAAGGCGCTGGAGGAGGCCGGGGGGGACCTCGAAAAAGCTGTGGAGGTTCTGCGGGAAAAGGGAATCGCCAAGGCCGCCAAGAAATCCGGTCGTACGACCAATGAGGGTCTCATAGCTGCATATATTCATCCCGGCGATAAGCTGGGTGTCCTGGTCGAGGTCAACTGCGAAACCGATTTTGTGGCCAAGACCGATGATTTCAAGAATCTGGTTCATGATATCTCTATGCAGGTGGCGGCTGCCAATCCACTGGTGGTCAACCGTGAGGAACTGCCCCAGGAAGTTTTGGAAAAAGAAAAGCAGATCTACAAGACACAGGCTTTGAATGAGGGCAAGCCTGAGAAAATAGTGGATAAAATCGTTGAGGGCAGAATTGAAAAATATTTGAAGGAAGTCTGTCTTCTGGAGCAGCCCTTCATTCGAGACCAGGATAAATCGATAACCGATCTTTTAAACGAAACCATTGCCACCCTCGGAGAAAACATCACGATCAAGCGGTTCAGCCGTTACAGACTTGGAGAGTGATTCTGGTGGGTTCACCGGCCTATAATAGAATTCTCTTAAAGCTCTCTGGTGAAGCTTTGATGGGCAAGGGGCAGTTCGGCATCGATGCCGATACACTGAAGTATATCTCCGCCGAAATTGTCAATGTCAAGAATCTCGGTGTCGAGATAGCTGTGGTTATCGGCGGCGGCAATATTTACCGTGGGACCAATGTGAGTTCACTCGGTATCAGCCGCGCCACCGGAGATTACATGGGGATGCTGGCGACCGTCATCAATTCCCTTGCGCTGCAGGACTGCCTGGAGACTTTTTTCGTGGAAACGAGGGTGATGACCGCGCTCCAGATTGATGCAGTGGCAGAGAAGTATGTTCGCCGCAGGGCCCTTCGTCATCTCGAAAAAGGGCGTATCGTCATTTTCGGCGCCGGGACCGGTAACCCTTATTTTACAACTGATACGGCTGCAGCTCTTAGAGCAATGGAGATTCAGGCCGATGCATTGATTAAAGCCACCAAGGTGGATGGTGTTTACAGTGAAGATCCGGTTGTCAATCCGCAGGCAAAGTTTTATCCGGAAATATCTTATAAAGAGGTATTGAATCTGGAGCTGAAGGTTATGGACGCCTCGGCCACAATCCTCTGTAAGCAAAATAACATTCCTATTCTGGTCTTTAATCTTTATAATAAGGGTGAGCTGGTGCGCCTTGTGATGGGTGAAAAAGTTGGTACAAAAATATTTTCCAAGGAGCAGGTATGATAAACGAAATTATTAAAAGCACGGAAGACCGGCTGCGTAAATCGGCAGAGGCTGTCAGGCAGCAGATGGCATCAATAAGATCCGGCAAAGCTACGACTTCGCTTCTTGATGGAATTAAAGTTGAGTATTACGGCACCCAGACGCCCTTAAACCAGGTTGCCACTCTTTCGGCCCCGGAACCGAGGCTGATAATCATTCAGCCCTGGGAAAAGACTGTTGTGGATGAAATTAATAAAGCCATACAGGCATCTAATCTGGGGCTCAATCCCCAGGTCGACGGGCAGATAATCAGGATTCCGATTCCGCCTCTCTCAGAAGAGCGTCGCAAGGAACTGGCCAAGCATGTTAAGGATATGGCTGAAAACGGCAAAGTTGCCATGCGCAATATACGCCGTGACGCCAACGATGAGCTCAAGAAGGCCGAGAAAGAGAAGAAGATTTCTGAAGATCAGATGCATGACGGCCTTAAGAAGGTGCAGGAGCTTCTGGATAAGTATACCGGCAAAGTCGATGAGATCATGAAGGACAAAGAAAAAGAAATAATGGAAGTCTGAGCTTGTCTTTAGAAGAACTTAAAAAGAAGATCAAAGAGACAGGCAATGTCCCTCAGCATGTAGCCATTATTATGGATGGTAATGGCCGCTGGGCCAAGAAGCGCGGCCTTAAACGTACAGAGGGTCATAAAGCCGGGGTCAAGGCTGTTCAGCGTGTGGTCAGGCTCGCTTATCCCTTGGGAGTGAAATATCTGACCCTGTACACCTTTTCCATAGAGAACTGGAAGCGACCCAAATCCGAAGTGGCGTATATAATGAAGCTGCTCTACAACACCACGCGTTCCGAACTGGATGAGCTCCACAAGAATCAGGTCAAGCTGATCGCCACCGGAAGGATTTCCGGGATTCCCCAGAGCAGCAGGATGATGCTGCGCAAGGCAATCAGGAAAACTGCAAATAACAATGGACTGGTACTGAATCTGGCGCTCAATTATGGCGGGCGCACAGAGATAATCGATGCGGTAAAAAAACTGGTCAAGGATGTCAAAGCCGGTAATGTGGCCGAACGGAGGATCTCTCCTGAATTGTTCGAGAATTACCTTTACACCTCCGAATTACCTGACCCGGATTTATTGATTCGGACATCGGGCGAGATGCGGCTCTCGAACTTCCTGCTCTGGCAGACATATTATACAGAGCTGTACATTACCGATGTCTATTGGCCGGATTATACAGAAGAAGATTTCTGTAAGGCGATTATCGATTATCAGAGCCGCGAGCGGCGATTTGGCCGTCTGGCAAAAAAATCCCGATGAAAGAATTATTCACAAGGGTAATAGTGGCTATAATAGCCATCCCCCTGATAGCAGCAATAATACTTTTTGGAAAAGCCCCCACAGTAATATTCGTGAACATCCTGGTTTGTGTGGCACTCTGGGAATACTACAAGCTCGCAGGGATCCGAATAAAATTCTTCTCCCAGATTCTGATCATTCTGCAGGGCATAATCACATCCTGGCTGGTCTTTTACTACGGTGAGCCTGCACTTTTCTACAGCATCCTGGCCGCATTTTTCATACTGGGGCTGTCCAATATATTCAGGCGCGATTTTGCGCTTGCTACAACCCGCATGGTCAATATGTTCTATGGCTTCTTCTATGTGATGCTGTTCAATTTCCTGATCCTGATACGGGAGATGGATATTATTCGATATGACGACTACCGTTGGGGAGCATTCTGGATATGGTTTTTGTTTGCGGTGATTTTTATATGCGATACGGCGGCTTATTTTATCGGGAAGCCGTTCGGCAGAATAAAATTTTCCCCGACTGTATCGCCCAACAAGACCGTTGAGGGATTCATCGCCGGGCTTGTGTTTGGATCTCTCATGGCTTACGTCTTCTCGCTCCTGGCCTTTCAGGATATCGCCAAATGGAAGATGGTGCTTCTGGGATTCACGATCGCATTAGTCGGCCAGTTAGCCGATTTGATGGAATCCCTGTTCAAACGGCGCATGGGTGTCAAGGATTCATCCAATATAATCCCGGGGCACGGAGGTGTGCTGGACCGGTTCGATTCAACTTTGCTGGCCCTGCCGGCGCTGTACTTTATGCTCAAATATTTCATCTATATTGGTTAACAGGGGAGGTTTAAGATGCTCGCTTGTGATAAACTTAGAAAGAATGCTGAAAAAATCTGGGAAGCCAATTTCAACCATCCATTTGTTCAAGGAATCGGGGATGGCAGTCTGGACAAAGAAATTTTCAAATACTATCTCAAACAGGATTATGTTTACCTGATTGCTTTCTCGCGTTTCTTCGGACTTGCAACTGCCAAGGGCGACCGACTGGAACAGATGCAGATGCTCTCAAAAGTTTTAGAGGCTACATTGAATATCGAGATGGATTTGCATCGTCAAATCTGTGCCGACTTTGATATCAGCCCCGAGGAGCTCGAGAGAACAAAGCCTTCGCCAATATGCCTGGCCTATACATCATATCTTCTTTCAACCGCATATCAGGGAAGCACAGCGGAGGTGATAACGGTCTTATTGCCATGCAGCTGGGGATATGTGGAGATCGCGCATCGTTTAAAAGAGAAAGGTCTTCCTGATGACAAGCATTATCGGCAGTGGATTGAGACCTATTCCTCACAGGAATTCTGGGACTTAAATGAATGGTTAAAATCTGAATATAATCGCCTGGTTGAAGGTATATCAGATATACAGACCGAGAAATTGCAGGAGATATTTAATTATTCCTCGATGTGGGAGTATATGTTCTGGGAAATGGCCTATAAACAGCAGGATTGGCCGATAGAACTTTAAAAATACTGATTGACTTTCAGTCTTTTATCGATTTCATATATGGAATTAAAAAACGGATTGAGTGATGAAAAAACTTCTTGATCATATCTTCTTTTTGCGTCCGATGCTTATACTGCCAATCTGGACTATTATGATTCTGGGTGTGAGAGCCGCCGACGTGCGTGAGATGGCGAGCCCCTTCTCAATCTCAGATATATCTGCCCTCATCCCGGAAATTCTCCTGGCCATGCTTCTGACAGGACTCCTTTCTGGCGCGACATATATCTATAATCAGATTCATGATATCGAGTCGGATCGTCAAAACGGCAAGCTGTTTTTTCTTTCGGAAAATGTCATTTCTCTTAATACCGCCTATGTCCTGGTTACTGTATTGAACGCAGCCTCGGTTATCGGGGCATTTCTGATCAATATGACTATGGGTTTCTTGTTCCTGGTTGTGGCGGTGCTGGGAATTTTTTATTCACATCCGAGGACCAACTACAAGGGCAGGGCCGGCAAAGCGCTCTGGTCAAATATGTTTGGATGCGGGATGCTGCCGTTTTTGATTGGATGGTCGCTGTATGAGGGGGCTATCAATATGGAAGCGGTTCTGAAGTCGCTGCCCTATCTGCTGGCGGTTGGTGCAATTTATCTCAACACGACATTGCCGGACCGTGAGGGTGATAAACAAGTCGGCAAAGAAACATATGGCGTGGTCTGGTCGGTCAAGCATACACAGGGCTCAGCTCTGCTGCGGCTGGTTCTGGCAATCCTTTTTTCGTTGATGGCCGGTGATTATGCTGTCCTGATTGCAGCCGCACTGGCATCGATTCTGTTCATCAGGGCATACAGCACCCGAAGAATCTCGGATTCGGTCATGGCTACTCAGGCTGCGATTCTTCTTCTAATTATTATGGCGTGCATCTATTTCCCGCCATATTTGATCATAGCCGCGGGCGGCATACTGGGCACACGCGCTTATTATAAATGGCGTTTTGACTTTGCCTATCCCCGGCTTAAATAAGCGCTTCAATATTCGACAGCTGTTAATCTAAAAATTTTAGTTGCCAAGCATATCCGGCCTTGATAATTTAGACCGGAGGCTGTGTATGAGATTCTTTATATTAATCGCAATATCATTATTGTTTGCGTGTCAACCTGCAGTCCGGTTTACGGGTGAACAGAATGTCGATGTTAGCCCGGGCGATAATAATAGCGGCGACGCGTCAGATAATTCACCTGCAGGCGTCGATAGAGGAAGGATGGGCAAGATCATAGCCGGGTATCTTCGTACGCCCTATAAGAATGGAGGCACAGGCAAGCTGGGGCTGGATTGCTCCGGGCTGGTCTATGTAGTTTACCGTGATTACAACGGCACACGGCTACCGATCAGTACCGACAAACTCTATCGGAATCTTAAGAAGATCGACTACAGAAATATAAAATACGGCGATCTTGTTTTCTTTACTTTTGATGGCTCCCTGGTATCGCATGTGGGTATTTATGTCGGTAATGACAAGTTTGTGCATGCCTCGCAATCGAAAGGCGTGATAATATCGGATATTACCGAAGACTATTACCGGCTGAACTACAAGGGCTCGAGAAGAGTATTTCAGTAGAACGGGGTCAGTTTTTATGAGAGCACGCAGTTTATTCTGGATCATAATGGTTGTATGGTCCGGGGCTCTATTTGTATTATTGTATTTTACTGAACTGATAATGCCTTTCGGCGAACTGGTACCGGAAAAGTCTATACTGGAGCAGGTATTCTATGCCCTGGTGCTGGGACCGTATCCAGCTTTCCTGGTCTTTATGACCATGCGCAAGTCGAAAAAGACCCTGGCCTTCCAGCGCCTGCTTTTGAGTTCGGCCTCCTATGCTTTGATAATATTCATTCTTCAGATTATGTTTTTTGTGCTCGATGAGGCCTCTATACACCTGGTTTTGCCGCCGACATCGAACCTTTATAATGCCGCTCTCGCGGATCAGATTTCGGCTTATTCACGGGTGCCGATTCTCTCACAATTTCTGGCGATATTGCTTTTTATAGGGGCCTATGTTTCCAAATCCGTCAAGCCGGGGGATGATATCGGCAAGCCTGTAGCGATCGGCCTGATTTATTATATTCCCTATCTGGTCGGATTTTATCTCACACATCTGGCCTGGCAGTCATATTTTGCGAAACTCCTGGTTCCGCCCAACAAAATAAATTTACTTTTAGTCTTCATTCATTGGATCCCGACCGTATATTTCCTGGTACTGACTTATATATATTCGATTAAAAGTAAAAAATGAATGAAGCTTTAGACGAACTCACTGTAAAACTGAAAAATCTGCCCGATCGTCCCGGTGTTTATCTGATGAAGAACGCACGGGGCAAGATTATTTATATCGGCAAGGCGCTCAATCTTAAAAATCGGGTCAGAACCTATTTCCAGAAGGGCCGTCCGACCGACCCCAAGACCGATGCGCTGGTCTCCAAAATCCGCGATTTTGAATTCTATGTCACTGATTCGGAGATCGAAGCGCTGATTCTGGAATCCAACCTGGTCAAGGAGCACAGGCCGATCTACAACGTTAACCTCAAGGACGACAAACGCTTTCCGTACTTGAAGGTGACTGTGGATGAGCCTTTTCCGAGGGTTTTGGTGGTTCGCAGGCTGAAGAAAGATAAAGCGCGCTATTATGGACCGTATACGGAAGCCTTGAAAATGAGAAAGACTCTCCGCTTTATCTTTAAGCACTTTAATATCCGCACCTGCAATTACCGGCTTCCCGACAAAAAGGTAAAGCTATGTCTTGAATATCATATCAAACGCTGTCCGGGACCATGCGAGGATCTGATCTCCGAAGAGGATTACCGCAAGCGAGTGGATGATGTTCTCATGCTTCTTTCCGGACGTTCGGCTGAGCTGGTTGATTCTCTTCGGGAACGGATGCAGAAGCTTTCGGATGAGATGGAATTCGAGGAGGCGGCCAAAGTACGCGATATGATTGATTCCATTGAATCGGTTCGTCTGAAGCAGCGGGTGATGGCCGACCGCTGGGTTGATCGCGATATTGCGGCTTTCGCAAGGTCAGCCTCCGATGCCGCCTTTGTGGTTTTGCAGATTCGCGAGGGTGTTTTGATTGGACGGCAGCATTTCTATATGAAAATCAGGCCGGAGAACAGCGACACCGATATTGCGGAAGGCTTCCTGAAACAGCACTACATGCACAATAGCTCGCTTCCGACTGAAATATATCTTTCCCATGAGGTTGAAGAAAAGGAACTGCTGGAGAAGTGGCTTTCCGGCAAGATCGATAAGAATGTGAAGATATATGTTCCCCAGAAAGGGGAGAAGCTCAAACTGGTGGAGATGGCTCATGCCAACGCTGAACTACTCCTGAATGAGCTTCTGATTCAGAAGCAGGAATATAAGGAAAGAATTCCTGAGGTTGTACTGAGGCTCCAGCAGGATTTACGGCTGGCAAAGACCCCGGTCACCATGGTCGCCTTCGATATCTCCAATCTGGGGCAGGATGATAAGGTCGGATCATTGGTTTATTTCGACAAGGGAAAACCGAAAAAATCAGAGTATCGTCATTTCAAGATCAAGACCGTGCGCGGACAGGATGATTATGCATCATTGCGTGAAATCGTATTCAGGTATTTCCGGCGGCTGAAAACCGAGGACCGCGAAATGCCTGATCTATTGGTCATAGACGGGGGTAAGGGACAGCTTTCGGCGGGATTGGATGCTCTAAATGCCCTTGACATAAAAGATCAGCAGGTGATAGGGCTGGCCAAGCGTCTGGAGGAGGTATTCGTGCCTGACCAGAAAGAAAGTATCATGATCCCAAAAACCTCGCCCTCATTGAGATTAATTCAGAGACTGCGGAACGAAGCGCATCGTTTTGCGATCGAATATAACCGTAAGCTCCGCGGTAAACGCACAATCGGCACCGAACTTCAGAAAATCCCCGGCATTGGCCCGAAGAAGGCGGAGGCGCTTTTAAAGCATTTCGGCTCCGTCAAGAAAATCAAAGAGCTCAATGCTGAGCAGATCATAGAAGCTCCCAATATCGGCATCTCCGACGCTGAGAAGATAGTAGCTTATCTCTCCTCGAAATAAAAACTTGTTGCTTATTTTTCTAAAACTGCTATTGATTTAGGAATACTGCATACAATGAATAATCTATCGGGGAGGAAAAGATGGAAGATTCTGCTGGCATTTCAATGATCGCATTTCTATTCATGGTCGCAATAGTAGTTTTCTATGCGGCAGCGGCATGGAAGCTCAATGTGAAAGCGGGCGAGCCGGGATGGGGCGCATTAATCCCAATCTACAATATCTACCTGCATCTTATGATTGCCGACAAACCGGGATGGTGGCTGATACTCTATTTTATTCCACTTGTTAACATTGTGGTAGAGATCATCGTGACTATCGAAATAGCAAAAAAGTTCGGCAAGTCCACCGAGTTCGGGATTGGACTTATTTTTCTCAGCTTTATCTTTTATCCGATTCTGGCTTTTGGTGATGCCAAGTATCAGGGAACGCCCGGGAGATATGCTCGTCTCTATGATGGTTCGAGGGCTTATGATACGGGATCCGGCCGAGCCTGAAAGAAATCCCCGACAAGTCGGGGCCATGACACAGTGCGATGATATATCTGTCATTCTGAGCGCAGCGAAGAATCTGTTGTATCGCTGGAGATTCTTCGGTCGTCCTCGACCGGTGGTCGGGACTCCCTCAGAATGACACTT
>JAABVY010000341.1:20282-27694 GCA_011777135.1 Candidatus Zixiibacteriota bacterium
CGGTGATATAGAAACCGGAACCCTTGAAGAGAAGTCCCGCTCCGCCTGAAATCAACCTCTTAACCTTGCCGCCGCACTCGGGGCAGGTCTCGATCGGTTTGTCGGAGATCATCTGGAACTCCTCGAACTCATAGCTGCATTCTGTACACTGATACTGGTATGTCGGCATTATCCATATCCTGCTAATTTCATTTCATCTTATTCTATGGTACTCAATATCGACGCAATCGCCACCACATTGACGATATCCGAGGCGGAACATCCGCGCGAAAGATCGTTGGCCGGTTTGGCCAGACCCTGAATAATCGGCCCGATAGCCTCCGCACTGGCCAGCCTCTGCACGATCTTATAGGCGATATTTCCGGCATCCAGATCGGGGAAGACCAGAACATTGGCCTTGCCCTCAACAGGCGAGCCAGGCGCCTTGGAATTGGCAATCTTAGGTATAATCGCGGCATCAACCTGAAGTTCCCCGTCTATTATCAATTTAGGGTCGATTTTTTTGGCCTCCTCGAGGCCCATGCGGACTTTGGTTATATCCGGATGCTCGGCTGAACCCTTGGTCGAGAACGACAGCATGGCCACCCGCGGCTCCTCACCCGCCAGAACTTTCATAGTCCGGGCAGTCGAAACAGCGATCGCACCCAGCTGCTCCGGGGTTGGATTTGGGAGCACGGCGCCGTCGGCAAAGAGAAAGACCTTGTCTTTCCGGCCCATGAACTCAGGAACGACCATCATAAAGCATGATGAAACTGATGAAATTCCCGGCGCGAGTCCGATAACATGCAATCCGGCGCGGATAACATCGCCGGTGGTATGTGCAGCTCCCGCGACGCAGCCGTCAGCTTCATCCATGTGCACGATCATATCACCGAAATAAAGAACCTCTTTCATCTTGGCCAGAGCCTGCTCTTTGGTCAGGCCCTTTTTGGCGCGCAGTTTCACGAACTCATCGGCGTACCTGTCCAGATCATCCGAGCATGACGGTTCGATTACCTTGACCGAGGAGAGATCGAATCCGACTTCTTTGGCATGTTCTTCAATAATCTTGGGAGTGCCCAGGATGGTCAGCTTTGCAATGCCTTCATCTATAATAGTCTTGGCGGCCTCTATTGTACGGCGGTCGTCACCCTCGGGCAGAACGATATGTTTGCCCAGTCCCTTTGCCTTTTCCTGAAGCTTATCCAGGATGCTCATTTCAATACCTCACTTCGTCGTTAAGTAAGCATTAATAAATTCGTCAAGCTCACCCTCCATAACCGCCTCGGCGTTGGAGGTTTCATGCTCCGTGCGATGATCCTTGACGAGATTGTATGGGTGAAAAACATAGGATCGTATCTGCGATCCCCATTCGATTTTCTTTTTTTCCGATTCGGCCTTCTCGCGCTTGGCGTCCTCCTTCTCTTTATAGAGCTGGTATAAACGTGCTCTCAGCACCTTCATGGCCGATTCCTTATTTTTTAACTGTGACCGCTGCGACTGGCAGCTGACCACAATCCCGGTTTCGAGATGAGTTATACGTACAGCCGAGGAGACTTTGTTGACATGCTGCCCGCCCGCGCCGGAGGCACGGAATGTATCGATTCGGATATCATCATCCTTAATGTCCACATCAATATTGCTCTCGATCAGGGGATAGACAAAGACTGAGGCGAATGATGTGTGCCGGCGCTTGTTGGCATCAAAGGGCGAAATCCTGACCAGCCTGTGAACTCCCGATTCTGATTTTAGGTACCCGTAGGCATAGTCGCCTTTTACCTCAAAAGTCGAGGATTTAATTCCGGCCTCGTCCCCGGGCTGATAATCGATCAGCTCTGTCTCGAAGCCTTTTTTGTCGGCATATCGCATATACATCCGATGCAGCATCGAGGCCCAGTCGGTCGACTCGGTGCCGCCCGCCCCCGGGTGGATCGATACGATAGCGTCACGCATATCATCTGGCTCAGAAAGGAAAGTCCGCAACTCGAGCTCGGATAGCTTCTCCTCAAAATCTTTTGCCGCTTTTACGAATTCCTGCACCGCCTCGGTCGAATCATCGGATTCCTCCACCAGCTCCTTAAGGACGGTCAAATCCTCGTAATCCGATTCAATGCTTTTGACTGAATCAATCCAATCTTTTTCGATTTTTAATTGTTTCAGGATGGCCTGGGCCCGTTCCTGGTCATCCCAGAAATCATCAGCAGTGGATTTTTTTTCTAACTCGGAGATTTTTTTGAGGCGTGAGTCGAGGTCAAAGATAACCTCTCAGCTTCTCTATTTTTTCTTTATATTCTTCCAGATCGAAATCTGACACAGTAGCCATAATTTTGCTCCTCAGAAAGCGAACAATATAGTCCCCATTTATTTTTTGTCAATTAATTTATTGTAGATTGTTTGTTCTCCTGCATCTGTTTATATGCCATTTGGAGACATATAGTTGCAGTCTTTAATAGTTTTATGAAACAAGCTTTAAAACTGAAGGTAGAAAAATGTTAAAATATTGACATGCGGATTTAGAGTTTTATCTTTAGCGGCAAATCTTTATGAGGAGTTCAAAAGGAGAGTATTGTATGAAAAAACTAACGGTTGCGGCATTGGCCGTATTACTGGTGGTGGGGCTTAGCACGACAGGATCGGCACAATTTTTCATGAGCCAGCTTTCCGATGCACGTGTAATCGGATCGGATGAGGTTCAGCTTGGCGGGGCGTTTTCAGTCTTTGATAACATGCTCGGCCTGGGAGGGTTCATCAGGATAGGCGTGATAAACGAACTTGAGGTTGGCGGCAAGCTGGGTTTCGTGAACTTTGACAACAATTTCGGCGATGACCATACTGGTTTGACTCTCGGTATCGATATGCTCTACCAGTTTCTGGATACTGAATATGGCGATCCGGTTGACCTTTCCACTGGCGGGGCTATAGAATATTACGACTATCCAGCCGATTTCTCCCTGCTTATGTTTGGAAGCAATACCCTGGTATCATATCCTGTGGAATTCGAGGGCGGCCAGGTGCTGTCGCCATTTTTCAGATTAAATCTCAGGTTTGACAGAGTTGCCAATGGTGTGGATGACACTGAATTTGAGCTGGGCTTTGGATTTGGCGCCCGATTCGATATAACCCAATACTTCGGGTTCTTCGGCGAGATAATAATTGCCGGCGGAGCAGTTGACGAGGGTTTTGTCGGAGGCGTTACCTTCGGGATATAAAAAAATTTATTAATGCCCCCGGAAGGGGGCTTTTTTTATGGATATACTTCAATCTATTATACTCGGGCTGATTCAGGGATTAACCGAATTTCTGCCCATATCATCCTCCGGCCATCTGGTGCTGGGGGGAGCATTGTTTGACTTGGAGTCTGAGGATATTACATTCGAGGTCTTCCTGCACTTCGCGACTTTTTTGGCAGTATTCGTCTTCTTTTTCAGGCAGATTTTAAAGATAATTATATCCCCGGTGCGTTATGTCTTCGCAGGATCTCGCGGGAATGAGGATCTATACTGGTCAAAATATGCACTCCTTATTGCAATCGGAACAATTCCTGCAGTCATTGTTGGACTATTTATGAAAGATCAGATAGAAAGGGCCTTTTCATCGGTGTTTCTAACCGGATTAATGCTTCTGGTAACAACCGCTGTTCTGTTCCTTACCCTTCTGGCAAGGCCGCATCGAAGTGATTTGAAGGCGCGGGATGGTATCCTGGTTGGCATAGCCCAGGCAGTTGCTATCCTGCCGGGAATTTCGCGCTCGGGCTCGACCATATCGACCGCTATGTTTCTGGGTGTTGATAAGAAGACAGCCTTCAATTTCTCTTTTCTGCTGTCGCTTCCTGCAATATTCGGGGCATTTCTTTTGCAGCTTAAAGATGCCCTCGATGCATCGATTCAGTGGGGTGAAATCCTTACATATATTCCGGGCATGGTTGTCGCCCTGGTTTCGGGATATGTCAGTCTGATTGTATTAAGAAGAATAGTAATCGCCGGGAAGTTTGCATATTTCGGAATTTATACCTTGATAATCGCAATTCTTGCCATAATTTTCTCGCATGCATAGTATCGGTATCATCAGACTTTCCTCGCTGGGCGATATAATATTGACCGAGCCGGTCACCAGAGCGCTGAAGAACAATTTTCCGCAAACCAGGATAACATATTTTGCAAAAGAAATGTATCGTCCTGTTCTGGATCTGTTTTCGGCTGTAGACGATATTATTACGTTCGACATCCCCGGCCAGGATGAAAAACTCGGAGATCTGAAGCACAAAATACGGGAGCTGCCTTATGATTTCGATCTTGTCCTCGATCTTCACAAGAACATCCGCAGCCGCGTGATTCTCAAAAACCTCAAATCCCCGGAGAAGATGACCTATAAGAAGAATCGCCTTGCCCGGCAATTAGCTGTCTGGTTCCGCAGGAAAGAGGGCGGCAAGCATACCGTTGAGAAATACCTGGCGCTTCTGGACGAGTTGATGCTGATCTGCACAGACCCTATACCCCGGCTGCTGGTGCCTGATGAATCAAAACAGGAAGCCATTGAATATATCAATTCTATCGGCTTTGGGAATGAGAAATTTGTAGTTCTCGCCGTCGGCGCATCTCATCCGCCCAAACATTACCCGATAAACCAGTTTGCGGAAGTGGCCGAGNNTCTCATCCTCCCAAACATTTTCCAATAAACCAGTTTGCGGAAGTGGCCGAGACTATAAATTCGCAGTACGGATTCAAAATACTTGTGGTCGAACAGGAACATTTCGGATATCTGAACCTTTTTGATAAGTTGAAGTCACGGGACATACTTGAGTTCGGAATAGGATTAGATTTGAAAAAACTTGCCGGCATCCTGAAAAATGCGAGATTGGTAATTTCCAATGACTCAGGAATAATGCATCTCGCCGCAGCTTTAGGAAGACCTACTGCAGGGCTTTTCGGCCCGACTCATCCAGTTCTTGGATTCTCACCTCTGGGCCGAGATGCGATCGCCATAACGACCAACGAAGAATGCTCCCCCTGTTCGCTGCATGGACGGCGCCCCTGTTTTCGTGACCGACAATATTGCTTTTTAAACATGACTCCGGAATTTGTGATTTCGAAAGTCAAAAAGTATCTGGACTGAGATGAAAAAGCCGGTTGTATTTCTTGATCGCGATGGCACTCTAATCGAAGAGGTGAATTTCCTCCTGAATGAGAAGCAGATCAAAGTCTGGCCGAAAGCGATCAAAGCAATGCGGCTATTGAGAAGCAAGGGCTTTCTTCTGATTATACTGTCCAATCAGTCCGGCGTAGCCCGTGGCTACCTGACGGAGGAGAGGGTTGAGGATCTGAATCGGGCCGTATTCAGCCAGATGCGTATAATGGGCGAAGTACCCGATGCATTCTATTTCTGCCCATTTCATCCCGAGGCCAAACTGGAACAATACCGCAGGGAATCCGATTTGCGCAAACCGGGAGTCGGCATGGCCCGACTGGCAGCCCAGAAATTTGATATCGATCTTGGCAATTGCTATTCGGTGGGCGATAAGCTTTCCGATGTCGGTCTGGGTCAAAATCTTGGGGGTAAAGGTGTGCTGGTTTTGACCGGATATGGAAAAACTGAAAAAAGCAAACTTGGATCTGAAACCGAGCATTTTCCCGATTGTATAGCCTCCGATATACTGGAGGCAGCGGAGTGGATCGTGAACGATTTTGAAGCACGGAAAGCACCATAATACCGCGTAAAACCGGCGTTTGCAGAGATTAACAAATTTATTACTTGCTAATTCTTTTCAACATTTACAAATTGAAAATTCAGTATGAAAGAAGCAAAATACTTTAAAAAAATAGATGACGAATACATAAAATGCCTGCTTTGCCCGGTGGGATGTAAGCTTCGAGAGGGCGAAGAAGGCATATGCATGGGCCGAAAGGTAATGGACGGCAGACTGATTGCCACCAATTATGCCGAGGTTGTCTCCGCTCATGTAGATCCGATCGAGAAAAAGCCGCTTTATCATTTCCATCCCTCAGAGCTCATACTTTCAGTCGGGCCCAACGGCTGCAATATGTTCTGTCAGCACTGCCAGAACTGGTCTATCTCCCAGCAAAAGCAGCGCACCATGACCATGATGCCTGAAGATTTGGTATCGCTAGCCGAAAAAGAAAATTCCATGGGTATCGCCTATACCTATGCCGAGCCCTTTATCTGGTTTGACTATCTTATGGATGTCTGTCCGCTGGCACATGAGAAGGGGCTATGCAATGTCCTGGTTTCTAATGGATATATTCACCTTAAACCTCTGGAAGAGCTGCTGCCGCACTTCGATGCGATCAATGTTGATGTTAAGTCGATGCGCAATGAATTCTACAAGAATGTCTGCGAGGGACGTTTTCGGGTTGTGAAGAANNTTCGGGTTGTGAAGAACACGGTGGAGAGAATTGTCAGAGCGGAAAAGCATATCGAGATAACTTATCTTATTATTACCGATATAAATGATTCAAAAGCCGAAATTCAGGAATTGGTGGATTGGCTGGCTGGCCTGGATAAAAGCATACCGATTCACTTTTCGCGCTATTTTCCAAGCTACAAAATGAATAATCCTACCACTCCGGTCAAAACGCTCAATATGGCTTATGAGATTGCCAAAGAGAAAATGAAATATGTTTACGTAGGAAATACTTACATAGAGGGAACATCGGACACCCTTTGTCCCGAATGCAATAATACATTGGTGAATCGATCGGGTTATTTCACGCGGGTGACCGGAATAGAAGACGGAAAATGCACCAGGTGCAAGAGCCCTGTCGATTTTGTCCTGTAAATCTACTAACCTTAATGGAGGAGCTATGGATGACTTCAACGCCCCTGCGCACCATGTGGGTGAGTCCAAGGAAAAAGAGAAGGAGAAGACAGAATTCACGCTGCGCAAAGAGATTGGAAAAGTGCTTGGCGGTACTCTGGAAGGGGCTTTTGAGTTAAAGGGCGGCATGGGATTATTGATCACTATCAAAAAGGACGACAAACCTTTTGCTCTGGTCGTTCAGCGGCCCAGCAATGGTGTGGATCCTGCTAAAGATACCGATGTCTACATCAGTGAAGGCATCGGTTAGTAATTCTCACTGTACGAATTTTTGCGGGCGTCCATTATGGACGCCTTTTTTTAATGTATTTACAGCGTATTATAATTGATAATTTTTAACTTGAATAATCACAGAGCTGTATTATTATTAAGCTCTTGAACTTGAGCAGGAGGATCATGATTCCTATGAAATATTTCACTTCATTTCTCATTTTGATGCTGGTTATGGCCGTTTTAGGATGCGGGGGGCCGGAATTGTTTATCTCGAAGGATAAAATTGACCTTGGCCGTACAAAAAGCCAGGAGACATTCAAGCTGACCAATGCCGGCGGCGGTAAGATGGACTGGCGCATAACCGATGATGCCGAATGGGTGCATGTCA
>JAABVY010000341.1:27699-29099 GCA_011777135.1 Candidatus Zixiibacteriota bacterium
AATAAGCTCGAAGAACGCAAATATCAGCAGAAGATCAATATTACTTCTGACGGGGGTGATACGACAATTATGTTGACTGCCGAGAGGGTTCCCAATCCGGTAGTCTTGATGGAGACTTCAATGGGCGATATCAAGCTCGAGCTCTTTCCGGATGTTGCCCCGATCCATGTTCAGAACTTCCTGGATCTGTCCAGGTCGGGTTTTTATGACAGTTTAATCTTCCACAGGGTCATCGAGGGCTTCATGATCCAGGCGGGCGGGTACACGGATGATCTGAAACTCAAACCGGCCAAGTCGATCCCTGCCGAATTCAATGACAGCCTGCACCGTGAGGGAACGCTGGCTATGGCGCGCATGAATGATCCCAATAGCGCCAGCTCGCAGTTCTATATCTGTCTTGAGCCTCGTCCCGGGCTTGATGGCCGATATACTGTCTTTGGGAAAACGATTGAGGGACTTGATGTTGTGCATAAGATCGGGAAGGTTGAGACCAACAGGGGTGAAAACCAGGTGACCGGCCTGATGCAGGATCAGCCCTTGGAGCCGATCTATATCGAGAAGATGAATATTCTGGTTGATTATGAGCCTGAGGAATAAGATACAGCTTGATTCAGGCGATAAATTAAATATGAACAAAAATGCAAAGCAGTGGTTTAATCTTTATGTTGACAATATCGTATATAATTTTTGACTGCTTGAATAATTGGCACGGATAAGAGTAAGCTTTGTATGAAATAAATCTGACGACTTGAGGATACCTTAATTGATAGTAACAATACTTGCATTTATTTTTGTTCTGGGAGTGGTCGTTTTTTTCCACGAGCTGGGACATTTCCTCATGGCCAAGGCCTCGGGGGTAAGGGTCTATAAATTCTCGCTGGGCTTCCCTCCTAAAATGATTGGATTCAAGAAGGGGGAAACGGAGTATTGCATATCCTGGATTCCGCTGGGCGGCTATGTCAAGATGGCGGGAGAAAACCCGGTTGAAGGGGAAGAGTTGGGGGAGGATCCGGGAAGTCTGATGAATAAGCCGGCCTGGAAAAAAGCGCTGATTTTCGCCTCCGGACCTCTGGCAAATTATTTAACCGCTATTATAATAGCCACCGGTCTGTTCTTCTTCCTCGGCAAGGAGCAGGTTGATCCGGATCGTGTGGTAATCGGGATGATTGAGCAGAATTCTCCTGCCGCGGAGCTGGGACTTAAGCCCGGTGATGTGATCCTGTCTATCGGGGGAAATGAGGTTAATCAGCTTGTGGACATTCATGAAGTGGTTGTCGATAGCCCCAACCAGGAATTCAACATTATCTGGGAGCGTAACGGCCAGACTAATTCAGCTATGATTAAGACCGCAGCGGATACCGTTCCCAATTATCAGGGCGAGATGGTTGCCCGGGGTAAGA
>JAABVY010000341.1:29119-31979 GCA_011777135.1 Candidatus Zixiibacteriota bacterium
CTGGCGGGTTACGGTTTTAATGGCGGATATTGTCAAGAAGCTGGTGACCGGTCAGGCTTCTCCCAAGATTCTGGGAGGGCCGATCATGATCGCCAAGGTCTCCGGAGAAAAGGCGCGCGAGGGTTTTGTCAGCCTCCTGGATCTGGTTGTCCTGATTTCCATTAACCTGGCAATACTCAACCTATTGCCGATTCCGGTCCTGGACGGCGGGCATTTGCTGCTCCTGTTAATTGAGACTGTGCGAAGGAAGCCCCTGACCCTCAAACAAAAAGCGATCTTTCAGCAGGTGGGTCTGGCAATTCTGCTGGCTCTGATGGTGATGGTATTTTACAATGACATATTCAACAATTTGATGGGATAGATATTCGCTTTTCCCTGTATATTTCGAATTCAATGAAGATGTTGGCGAAATCATGAAAGTAAGAGAAAAAGAAGACAAGAAGACTAAAGAGAAGGACACCAAGCAGGATGGCTATCAGGTAACGTTAGAGTACATCAAGTCTTTCTTGATAGCCCTGCTCCTGGCACTTCTTATAAAGGCAACTATTATAGAAGCGTACAAAATTCCCACCCCTTCGATGGAGAAAACCCTGCTGGCTGGTGATTTTATACTCGGCAACAAGTTCATTTACGGCATAAACATTCCTTTTACCGATATCCGGCTGCCCGCAATCCGTGAACCGAAGAGGGGAGATATCGTGATATTTCGTCCCCCTCACAGTCCCCATGAGAATTATGTCAAGAGGCTGATCGGAATGCCGGGAGATACTATCAAGATAACCAGGAAACGTGTTTATATAAACGGCGAATTATATAATGACACTGCGTTTACGCAACACACGAGTGACTATATAATGCCGCGTGACAGGGTAATCGGGCCCGATCCGTTTATTGAAGCCGGCATTCCCAATAGCGGTCACAGGCCCTGGCGTCCCTTCAGGGACAATTCCTATCCGATTGTGGTCCCGGAGGGGAAATATTTCATGATGGGCGACAACCGGGATAACTCTCTCGATTCGCGCATGTGGGGTTTTGTAGACAGAGACCAAATTCTGGGAAAGGCGCTGATTATTCACTGGTCATGGGATATTCATGATACTAGTGCTCCGGCGGTTGAGTTCAGAAATCCTCTGAGCATAATTCAAAATATCATATATAACCTGATTCATTTCCCCGAAAGAGTTTTGTGGGAACGGCTGGGCACAATTCCGCAATAGCAGTCCGCACTTTTTTGCTCTGAGCAGCTATCCGATTGAACCAGTTTTTATTTGACTGTCTGTTCATATTGGAGTATTTTCATTCGCATTAAAGATTATGGTTATAATATCTGCAGAAAATCTTTCAATGCGTTTTGGCCTGAGGGGGGTCTTCAAAGACATCAGCTTCAGGCTCAACTTTCCTTCTTCCTTAGCCGTAACCGGTCCCAACGGCTCCGGTAAATCGACCCTCTTGAAAATAATTGCCGGATTGCTTACTCCAACGTCGGGGAAGATCCGTATGGAATCGGATTCTAATGAAGTCAAAGGCGAGGAGCAGAAAAAATTGATGGCTATGGTTTCTCCCGAAATGAATTTTTATGATGAGCTCACCGGTGCTGAGAACCTGGAATTCTTCATGAAAGCCTCCGGTTTTCGCATGACCTCTGAGGAGATCGAGGGCGCTCTAAACAATGTCGGACTGCGAGGCAGGGGAGATGATTACCTGAAGGGCTATTCGTCCGGCATGCGAATGCGCCTCAAATATGCTCTTGCAATTCTGAAGAAACCGGAAATCATGCTTGTCGATGAGCCATCGACTAATCTCGATATTCAAGGCAGGAATGTAGTATATGATTTGATGCGCATGCATCAACAAAATGGAATCTTGATTTTTGCAACAAATGAGGATGATGAAATCTCAATCGCAAATAAGCGAATTGACCTGGCCGGGTAAGCTGATTGCGCTGGTAGTCAAGGACCTCAGGGTTGAGCTTCGAACACGGTATTCGCTCAATGCCCTGATCATGTTTGCCCTGGTCACTTTATTCGCACTGGGAGTGACATTTACAGGCCAGAACCTGACCTTCCGGATTCATGCGGCGCTGATCTGGATTGTGATATACTTTGCCGGCTTGCAAGGTCTCTCGGGCGGTTTCGTGAAAGAGGAGGAGTCCAGAACTGCAATGGCCCTAAGGCTTTACACACCCTCGAGCGTGATCTTCTTCGGCAAGCTCGTATTCAGTCTGTTAATCCTAACAATTCTTGTTGTGTTTTTATTTCCGCTTTATTATATATTGATGAATCTGGAGGTAACGCGAATCTGGATAATGCTTTTGGTTTTGATTTTGGGTATATTCGGCTTGAGCGCAACATCGACGATCACCGCGGCCATGGTTTCCAAAGCCAATGTTAAGGGCGCTTTGTTTGCGGTTCTGTCATTCCCGCTCATGCTTCCGCTTCTATTGGTTGCGATATCTGCCACCTCGGTCTGTTTGGGCGGGGGAGACGGTCAGAAATTGTGGGACAGCCTGAAGATCATGATTGCATATCCGGTTATTGTGACCGCAGTTTCTTTTCTTCTTTTCGATTATGTTTGGAACAACTGATAAAAGAGATGATTATTATTCAGATAGCTTAGAGAACAAGGACTTATGAGAAATCTGGATTTTCTAAAAATATTTCTCGGAATTCTATTCATCGCAGTTATAGTGCTCTCTTTTGTGACCGAAAAGCCGGTGCGAGGCTATGGCGACGAGTTCCGTATCTTCTATTATCATGTACCCTGTGCAATAGTCAGCTTTATTGCATTCCTGGTAAATCTTATTTATTCGATGAAATATCTGAAAACCCGACACTATCTAGATGATATGAAGGCTGCCAGC
>JAABVY010000127.1:0-818 GCA_011777135.1 Candidatus Zixiibacteriota bacterium
GGCTAAGGTCAGCGAATCTTCAACCCTGGTTTCCAGCGTCTTCAGTTTCTCACGCTGCTGTTTCTCCCGGTCTAGAGTTGTGGTGAGTTTCTTTAAAACCGTTCGCAGGTCCTGGGCACTGATGGGTTTCAGCAGGTAGTCGGTCACCCCCAGCTTTACAGCCGATTGAGCGTAATTGAATTCATCATGGCCGCTCAGGATAATGATCTTGATCCACGGCATGTGCTCACGGACAATCTTGCTCAATTGAAGTCCGTCCATGAAAGGCATTTTAATGTCAGTGATCAGCACATCCGGTTGTGTTTCTTCTATCAATGGGAGTGCAATTTCCCCATCCGCGGCTTCGCCACAAAATTCGAAACCAGCAGCTCCCCAATCCACATTGTCACGTATCCCCTCCCGTGTGATAATCTCATCCTCGACCAGAAACACTTTATAGGTCATAAATAAATTATAGCATCAAATGATGTCGATCCAATTGAGAAGGACATGAAATTCAACACTTGTTGGTTCAAAAAATCTACGATATGTTTATCGTATCCGCAGTTTCTGCTTGCTGCGATCAGTATTTGGGTGTTTTACTCACCCTAAAATTTATGAGGATTTCAGGCAGTACTAACAGCTAATAAATACTAATGAAGACCGGAATAATTTTCGACATCAAGGAATTTGCCATTCACGATGGTCCAGGACTTCGGACGACCGTTTTCCTGAAAGGCTGTCCGCTGGATTGTTCCTGGTGCCATAATCCGGAAGGTAAATCTATACATCCTCAAATCATGAGAACAGATACCTCCGAACGCCTGGTCGGCAGAGAG
>JAABVY010000127.1:903-1050 GCA_011777135.1 Candidatus Zixiibacteriota bacterium
CTTTTCCGGGGGGGAGCCATTATTGCAGGCGGATTTTGTTGCCGAGGTGATCGATCATTTAGACAGGGTTCACGTGCTCCTCGACACATCGGGGTATGGAAATCCGGAAGATTTCCGTCATCTGATCCGCAAATTTGACATGGTCTA
>JAABVY010000063.1:0-528 GCA_011777135.1 Candidatus Zixiibacteriota bacterium
CTTCAGTGCCAACCTGACCGCTGGTGACCAACAAAAATATGCCAGCAGGTATCACCATTCCACCGATTGCCGCAACAATCGGAAAAAGAGCCTGCCTGGCAGATGAAAGTTCACCTACGAGAAACTCACGTTTGATCTCTAAGCCAACGACAAAGAAGAAGATTGCCATCAGACCATCATTGATCCACAATAACAATGGTTTATCGATGTAAAAATTTCCAATATTTACGCTGATATTTGTATCCCAGAGCGTCTGATAACTCTCTGACCAGGGAGAATTCGCCCATATTAGAGCGAGAAGCGTAAACGCGATCAATAAAATTCCGCTAAACGATTCCGCGCGTACGAAATCCTGAAACGGTGAAATGATCCTCCAGGCGTTGACTTCCAGTTTCTTACGGATGAACCCTAAATTACTCATAATTATCCTCTTTGTAATATCATCTTTCTGCTAATGATTAACCCGCATTCTTTTTATCCATTTTTCGATTTCCACAGCAATCAGTACAATCAAACTGAAACCCAGGC
>JAABVY010000063.1:654-942 GCA_011777135.1 Candidatus Zixiibacteriota bacterium
AAGGGCGTGTCCCATTTGAGAGAGGGTTAAGGTTGTAAAGACCATCGTCATCCAGTATGGATTATCTGTCATGAAACCCCAGTAACCAATGACGAGTGAAGACAACCCCATCAATAAGCCAACCCAGCCGATATGTACACCTAACCCGCGGGCAAAAATACTTTCATTCGGATCGTGTGGAGGCCGTTTCATGGTGTCTTTTTCGGTTGGTTCAAAACTCATGGCAAGTCCTGGTAATCCATCCGTGACCAGGTTGATCCACAAGATTTGCAAAGCAGTCAAAGGCAG
>JAABVY010000063.1:1000-1219 GCA_011777135.1 Candidatus Zixiibacteriota bacterium
TTATCAAAGATCGTTCGTCCTTCTTTGACCGCACTGACGATGGTAGCGTAATTGTCGTCCATCAACACCATATCCGCTGCTTCTTTCGAAACATCAGTTCCAGTGATGCCCATCGCCACTCCAATATCTGCTTTCCGTAAAGCTGGGGCATCATTGACTCCATCCCCTGTCATAGCCACGATCTCGCCGTTATTTTGCAGCGCCGTAACGATTCTCAGT
>JAABVY010000180.1:0-339 GCA_011777135.1 Candidatus Zixiibacteriota bacterium
TTTCTCAATGTATGGCCCATTGAAATGAAAAACTAGTTATCCCCGCACCACCTCCTTTCGTTTCAAAGGATGGATCTTGATATGGGTGAAGTAAAACTTCGCGCACATTTACTATGCAGCCCCGGGTAATGTCAAGTGAAAAAAGCATATATATGCGAAAATAATAATTTTTTTTGCTTCTTCAGGACCTTAATTTTTAAGCAATAACCATACCAAAATTGATTAATAACGTACTCACGGAAAGGTTTTGTTAACCACTGTTCAGGCTATTTGGCGGTGTCATTCTGCGGCGGGAGGCGAAGAATCTTGAATGTGTAAGTATTTGGATATATGAGATTC
>JAABVY010000180.1:398-701 GCA_011777135.1 Candidatus Zixiibacteriota bacterium
CGGTCTGGCGCCCACTTACAGGGGAATCTTTTTTCAGATCTGATTTCATTGCAAGAATCATTTTCGCTGCGCGATCGCCTGGCTTTGAAGTCGGTGAGGACAGAAACATGGCCCAATGTGTACGAGGACGGGTAGACTATTGTATGCCTCAGGGTGATAAAATCTGCATTTTCCCCTCGAGGCCATGGGGTTAGAATCTCACCACAAAGGGCACGAAGAGCACAAAGGATTATAGAGAATGTAAGTATTTGGATTTATGAGATTCTTCGCCCGCCCCGCGGCGGACTCAGAATGACATGCGGG
>JAABVY010000180.1:846-1079 GCA_011777135.1 Candidatus Zixiibacteriota bacterium
TCCTATGCCGCAGAATCGGTGAGGCCCGGGGCCACCTGGAGGGTTTATCTTGAAGCCCAGGATGCAGATGGCGACATCCATTCCATCATTACCCAGTTGGTGCAGCCTGGAGTAGGCTATTATCCCCCTGATTTTACGTATATCAAAGAAGCCGAGCGGGAAGGTTTCGCCGGCTATCTCATTTTGAGAACTCCGAGAGATAATAATTTGCTGCTATGGGAATCCGTCGAGGC
>JAABVY010000027.1:0-671 GCA_011777135.1 Candidatus Zixiibacteriota bacterium
TCCATGCAGAGAGACCCTTATTAATCTCTTTCATCTCATCTTTGATAGACGCGTTGAGTGCTTTTGTTGGGTCTTCAATTATCATCCCCTTGAAATCTTTTTCCATTTCCTCAATACCGGCCTCGCGCATTAAGCGGTTTGGCAGATTCCTCATCTCTCGTGAAGCCTGCTGGATGGTCTGCCAGCTTTCTGACATGACCAATTTGCGGAGAAATCGCCCGATCGTCTTTCCAGTATTGACCAATTGTTCCGGTCCAAGAACGAGTAAAGCGATGATCAGGATGAATAATATTTCTAAGGCACCGATTCCAAAAATATCCATTTTTTAATTGTTCGATTCTTGTGCTGACTCAAATAATTGTTTTAATTCATTGTGTCGGGAAGCGAGACTTCCCAAGACGCCATTAACAAATCGAGGAGTGCTGTCAGATCCGTATCTCTTGGCGAGTTCAACTGCTTCGTTGATGGCTACTTTGATTGGAGTATCACCACGTACAGCGAATTCCCATAAGGCTATTCGTAATATATTCCGATCGATGATCGCCACCTGGTCGAGAGGCCATTCAGGAGCATGTTCTGCTATGAACATGTCGAGCTTGTCTTTAATCGGCCAGACACCTCGCACGATTTCGAATACAAAATTTTCTAACTTTTCATCCATGGGGGAGTCG
>JAABVY010000027.1:728-4002 GCA_011777135.1 Candidatus Zixiibacteriota bacterium
ATTCACACGACCAACATCCATTCCAACCATTTCTGAGATCGCCCGGGACACATTTTCCTGGACGTTTCGGCTGACCTCCCTGACATTCACATCGTTTTCGACAATCAGATATAAGTCGATATAGGTCCTATCATCTTCGATCAAGATGCGAACACCCTCACCGACCCCTTTTTGTAAATATCGATTGACTCCACCAGGAACCGGGCTCATCCGGCTGACTCCATCGACATCCAATGTCGTCAATCTGGCGATGGTCAAGAGTACGTCAGGTGCGATTGTTGTTTTTCCGGGTGGTCGATTTGTATCATTCATAAGTTCACCTTAATAATAAGACAATTATTACATCATTGCCATACCACCATCAACACCAATCACCTGCCCGGTAATGTATGCGGCTTGATCGGAGGCCAGGAACGCAGTCAGGTTAGCAATTTCTTCTGGTTCACCTTTTCGACCCAGAGGGATCAACTGCAATATTCCTTCCTGGATCTCCTCGGAGACTACATCCCAAATTTCCGTATCGATATATCCGGCGGCAATCGCATTCACGGTAATGTTCCTGGCAGCGATTTCACGTGCCAGGGCTTTGGTAAAGCCGATCTGAGCAGCTTTTGAGGCGGAATAATTGGTCTGTCCAGGATTGCCCATCTGCCCGGCTACGGATGTGATATTGATGATCCTTCCAGATCGCTTTCTCATCATATGGCGGACAGCAGCTTTCGAACAGTTGAAAGTGCCTTTGATGTTGATGTCCTGAACGATATCCCAGTCCTCTTCGGACATCATCGGAAATAGTTTATCCCGCGTGATACCAGCGTTATTGACCAAAATATCTAATGTTCCAAGCTCGTTGATCGTTGATTTAACCAAATTTTGAGCCTGTTCAAAATTGGAAACATCTGCCTGGTATAAGATCGAATTTCCACCAAATTCAGATATTTTCGTCTGAACCTGATCGGCAGCCTCTTTGGATCTATTGTAGTTAATAACGACAGTTGCACCTCTACGGGCAAGTTCGATGGCGATTGCCCGGCCAATCCCTCGTGATGCACCAGTAACGATGGCTACTTTATCTTCCAGTTGTAAATCGTTCCAAAACATAATCGATCATCCTCTAAAATAACTGGATAATTATACACCAATCATAAATTTTCAGTTTTGGGAAAAAAGAAATCAGGAAACGAATTCCATCAGTTTTTCGATGTCATCCGGTGAACTCACGGATGTGCATTCAACGTTCCGGTTTATCCTTTTTACCAGCCCGCGTAAGACATTACCGTTTCCTAATTCAAAGAAATGAGTCACACCTGAAGCGATCATTCGATTAATTGATTCAGTCCACCGAACCCGGGAGATGAGCTGTTCCCCGAGGTCCTGCTGAAGGTGAGAGCGTGTTTGCAATGGGGCAGCCGAAACGTTGCCGATGACCGGGATATGCGGGGCTTGCAAAGAACTACCATTGACGAATTTTTGGAACTCATACTGCGCAGTTGCCATTAATGGCGAGTGAGCAGCAATGCTGACTGCCAGGCGGATTACTTTTTTGGCACCAGCCTCCCGCAGTCGTTCAATAGCGGTTTCAAGGCTTTCATTATCCCCCGAGATCACTGTCTGTCCTGGGCTGTTATCGTTGGCGATTTGAACTACACTCGGACCCTTGGAGATTTCTGTACAGATTTCTTCAATCTTTTCGATATCCAGACCAAGGACTGCAGCCATACCACCAGGATTTTCTTCACCAGCTTTTTGCATCAGCTCGCCGCGTGTGCGTGTCAGCAGGATGGTCTGTTCAAAGTCCAACGAATCACTGGCGACCAGTGCAGTCAATTGTCCCATTGAATGACCGGCGATAAACATCGGATCGAAGGTCAACCGCAGTTCTTTAATCACTCGCAGCACTGCCACTGAGTGCGTTAACATTGCCGGCTGCGTATTCACCGTCTGGTCCAGTACTTCTTTCGGTCCTGACCAGGCTAATTGGGCTAAATTTGTCTTTAAGTAATCGTTGGCTTCCTGGAATGTATCTCTTGCAGAGCGGTACCGTTTTGCAAGCGCTTCACCCATACCGACAGATTGAGATCCCTGACCCGGAAAAAGGAATGCGAATTTTTGTTGTGTCATATGTTCACCATCTCAGAAAAAAATTACAGCCGGGTAATTAAACCCGGCTACATGATTCTCGATACTATTAACGCACTGAGAAGGTTTTAGTCACGCTCAGATTATTATTCTCGATTGACTTCGTATACTTCGCGACCCTTGTAGAATCCACAATTGGGGCAGGCGCGGTGTGGTAAACGCATCTCACCGCAGTTGCTGCACTGGACGATGTTCTTCGCTTTTAATCCATCATGTGCTCGTCGATTGTCTCTTCGAGTACGTGATACTTTTTGTTTTGGAAGCGGTGCCATTTTCTTACTCCTAATTACAAATTATCCAACAAATAAAGCCATTTTTCAACCAAGCCAAAGGATTATACGGATAGGTCGGCATATTGTCAAGTTATTAGGAAGATTTTTTCCATTCAATGACATCAATTCTAGGAAAAATAAACTATTCTATTCTTCTGAAGACCTGTGAGGCTCCGTTCTGGTGAATTAACTGGAAAAATGGACTGTTGGTCAGTCGATCTCCTGAGAAAACCCCACCTCGATCGCCAATAAACAGGTAATCGATATCGTTATCTGACATCAAATCCCAGATGTCGGCTGGTTCAGTGTGTGATGCCATCACATCTTCGATTAAAGTATTGGTTTCGGCTATCGATTCGATCGGTCCAAGGCTGAATAAAACAGGCGGGGGGATTGTCGGATTCCCGGCCAGGGGGCTGATCCAGTATCCACCGTCTGCTCCCATGTATAATCCGTATCCCCATCCCTGGGGATTGATCAGGATCACCTCCTGGTCGGGAAGATTGTCATCTATCCACTCGATCGCTGCCAGGTCGGACTCACGAGCCAGGAGAGTGACTGGATTAAGGATCGGAAGTAATTTCCCAGCTCCAAAAACTGATCCTGCCAAAAGAACTGCAAACAATGCGAGATCAAAACCAGCGGTCCATTTTGCAGGGATGTACTTTCGGAGCTGAAGCCTGAATTCATCTACTCCAAAAGCAGCGAATAGACCGATTGGGAGGAACAAATTTATCTCAACAGAAAGATTGTTAATGAATCCTGGATCAGGAAGACCTAATGCTCCCAGGTTGGCAGCAAAAAACATGCTGGCAATCCAGATCAGCTGGGTCAGGAACATTCTGAATTTAAAGATGATGGCG
>JAABVY010000027.1:4162-4303 GCA_011777135.1 Candidatus Zixiibacteriota bacterium
TCCAAAACTGATCAGGATGAATTGCCTAAACCATTTTTCTGGTGGAGTGATGTAACCATAGACCAAAACATATACGAACACCAGAATAACAGCGAAGAAAGCCACCCGGTAGTGGACGAGGCTCAGCCCAGCGAACAGGAT
>JAABVY010000222.1 GCA_011777135.1 Candidatus Zixiibacteriota bacterium
CCGTCATACTCAGGACATCGCCCAACTCCCTCTGGCCACCAACACTGGATATCTTATCACAGTTGGGGATGTGGCTGATGTTGTAATGCGGCAGGGTCCGGTACAGATTAATCATGTTGAGCGCCAGCGAACTGTCTCAATCGAGACGGTTTTGCCGGATGATATTCCGCTCGAAAAAGCCATGGCCATGCTCGAAACAGATATCATCAATCCCTTGAGGGACGAGGGCCAGATAGGGGGTCTTTATGACATAAATCTGTCTGGAACCGCGGATGATCTAAGCAAGCTGCGCGCAGAATTAACAACCGACTTTCATCTTGCGATCATCCTTACCTATCTGCTTTTGTCTGCGCTCTTTCAGTCATTTACATATCCGCTGGTGATATTGCTGACAGTTCCCCTGGCGACTTTCGGCGGGGTACTGGGACTTAATATTGTGCAGCTATTCGACAGTTCACAGCAATTCGATATCCTCACAATGCTTGGCTTTGTTATCCTGGTTGGAACCGTGATCAATAACTCCATCCTGATCGTCTACTATGCTCTTCAGCTTATGCGGGAGGGCTGGGATGCGCGTTCTGCGGTCAAGGAATCCGTCAGGGTGCGCGTGCGTCCCATATTTATGTCAACCGGAACATCGACCCTTGCTATGCTGCCGCTTATCATTATGCCGGGCGCCGGATCCGAGCTCTATCGCGGTCTCGGCTCAGTGGTTGTGGGCGGCCTGGCGGTTTCCACCGTCACCACCCTTATATTAACTCCGCTTGTATTCTCATACGCCATAGAGCTTACTGTCCGCGTCAAGGGCCTTTTGGGGATGAAGAAAAAGGCAGTCAGCACAGCTCCCACAGTCGACAGCCCCAGCAGTACGACCGCAGCGGTTGAAAGAGACTCCTGAATCTAATTTGGCGATCTGATTATCCAATGATTTTTTCGTTTTTTTTAGACAGAAGCCCTATATCCGTGTCATAAATTAAGCTATAGACAACAGGCTATTCCAGCATCTTTAACTTTGTCGGATCCATTGACTCTTGAGAACAGGCTTCCACACGGTTTCATGGGATGCAGAGGCTCTTCCATCAAGCGTTTAATTCTATCAGATTAAAACCAAACATGCTACTGAAAGCAGAAAGATGCTTCCGTTGAAATAGGAATTCATTTCAAAAATCTGAATCCCTATCTGATATACCAATCCACGCCTTTTCTCTCGGGAGGCTGTTTAAATGACACCTTGGGATAACCGAGCGGTGTGATGGTGGCAATATAATGCTCCTCCGGAACCTTAAGCATGTGCTTGACATCGTCACGGTCCATGGCCGCAATCCAGACCGTCCCCAATCCGTGAAACCAGGCACTCAACATAAAGTGATATGCGCCGATACAGGCATCCTGGATATGGCGTTTGGTTACTTCCGGATCGGAACATATGGCTACTGCAAGAGGGGCATTTGCAATCGGGGCGCTGGAACTTCCCCGCAACTCTGAGAGTTTTCTTTGAATCTCCGAATCTCTTATGATTTTAAAGTAGAATCCCTGGGTATTTCGTGAAGTCGGTGCAAAGCGTGTCATGTCAATAACTGACCTGATCATCTGATCGGAAACATCCTGATCCAGAAATTTACGCATGCTTCTGCGCGTGAGCAGAAGATCATCCCCTGCAAGGTAACCATTTAAAGGATGATCGAAATATTGAAACTCAACATCACGTCCCTCCGGATCGGCGGCATAGAAATGGTAGATATTATATTTCTCGTTCATTCGTGGTGCTTCTCTGGCAATATCCTGCAAAGCGCTGTACATGTTGTCAACCTGATCTCTGGAAGGATAAAAAAATGTCAGGACGCCGTTAGTCTCTGGAGACTCTCCCCTGCAAAAACCAAGTAGAAAATTTCCGTGTCGGAATATCCTGCAGTCCGGCTGCTCCAGCCAGAGCTGGCACCCTATGCTGTTCAGGTAAAATCCTGTTACAGCCTTCAAATCGGCAGTCTTTAAAAATAATATCCCGCTCATCCATCCTCCTTTTGAAATCGTCTTGACCGCTAATTATAAGCCAGTTACCGGCCTCCATCAAGGTTAATATGCAAATCTTAGAGCGCAAAGTCCTGGACCGAAGCAATGCCGGAAACTTTGGCTGCAAACCGGGTTATAATAATTGTGTTTTGATGAAACGATCCGGGATATTATTCAGGAGTTCTGCATACAAAGTCCGCTACTGCTATTATTGATATATCTCTCTGGCAATTGCAGTGTACTGCAGTAAACAGGTTGACAGCCTGTGTCGATGATTTATATTGCATTGAGGAAACCTTTTCTTGCCGAAAGTTTCTGACATGAAGACAAATTTATACAAGACAATTTATTATACTGTACTTACAGCCGCCTTATCATTGCTGCTGGCCAGTCCTGCAGTTTCCGGTAAATCTATTGATAATCAAAAGGTTAGTATAAACATCGAAATCGACAGGGTGATCGTCAAATTCCGTGAACAGCACAATATAAGATACTTGAACGGAAGCCTTGTTTCACCATCCGCGGACCTAACTTCTATTGAGGCTGCAATCCGGGCTGAAAGTGGAAAATCGATAAAACCGCTGTTTATAAGAGATCAGGCTGAAATTGACAATGAAAGACTAAGGCTTCAATCGGAAAAGGGCCTTTCGCTTCCCGATCTGAATTCATATTATCAGGTGGAACTCTCGGATTATGAAACTGCGCGGGATCTT
>JAABVY010000281.1:0-5514 GCA_011777135.1 Candidatus Zixiibacteriota bacterium
CCCGCTGTCGCCACCTTGGCCTGACCATACAACACCCCAGGCAAAAGCAGCAAAATCAAAAATAAACTAAATCTCAATCTCATAGTTGTCACCTTAAGCGCTTAAGCATCCTCGTCATTTAATGACTACAATCTTACCCAGCTGGGTACCCTCGTCTGATTCTATACTATATATATAGATTCCGCTTACAATCGCCTGAGTGTTACGGGTAATCAAATCCCAGTAGGCCTTAGAATCGGTTTCCGAGAAGGGCTCACCAGGACCATGCTTGATTTCACGCACAAGGTCGCCGTCGGTAGTCCAGATCTTGATAGTGCATTCCTCAGGAAGATTGATGAAGTGAATCCGACGCTCGTATTCCGGGCCCCGGCCGCGAGGGTTTTCATATCCGCTCTCGGCATAACCGGCGTCAATCCGGTATGGATTAGGATATACGGATACTTCTGCACCAGCCTCCTCCGCAATTTCAGCTGAGTAGATCGGATACACTTTAATATAGTTGGAGAGCGGCGATGATTCCAGAGGCTCCAGATCATTTTCAGGATTACCGTAATCGAAAGAAGTTACGGCAAAATATTTAAATTGTGAAGGCCTGAGACCTTCGATTTCATATTCGTATTCATAATATTTATGATAGGTCTGACCANNGATAGGTCTGACCATCCTCTGGATCGACGAAATAATTATTGGGATGATCCAGCTGGCCCGTGTCGGAAGTTACCAGGCCCTGATCGATTTCATCCCGATATACTTTCCGGATACCTTTTGGATCGGAGAAATACTGGTTCCAGTCGACCTTTTCGAAATAGTATCGGATCCCCTCGTTATCAACATAGGGATTTGACTCGGTATAGGCCAGAGGGTCAAACCCCTCGCCATACAAGCCTTCCAGTTCCTCCAGAGAGAATGGAATTGTCCTGAGATACCATCGCTGTTTTCCCGGATCCCAGACATAGCGGTTAAAATCGACTAAATCATGCGAGGTGAGGAGCGCAAAGGCATCCAGTTTGATCTCCTCTCCCATGTATACTCGATAACCCTCGAAATCCTTTCTCTGCGAGAAATCGTCCAGATAGTTCTCGGTCTCCAAACCATTCCATCTCAAGCTCACCTTTCCCGGCATGGCCTCATAGCGCAATACTGGCGGAGGTGGGGGCGGTGGACCCTTAAAATCAGGCACACCATCACCTTCATAGTAAACTTTGGTTTCGGCATAGGTCGTATCAGTACCCTCAATGATCGTATCAATCCTGATACGATACTGTCCGGAATCACCGTCGCCATCAGTATCGACACCCGGATTATCATACATCCAGGCGGCCCAGGTAGCATTGATTGCAAGGTCCGTAAAGTCAAGCGCCTCGTACAATGCATCCGGATTCTGCGGGTCATATAGCTGGGAGAAGTCTGATGGTTTCTGGTGGAAGTCTGCCCCTGCAGTATATGCACAGGTAATCAAAAGCGAATCTCCCGGATCTATGTTGAATGGCCCGAACGAGAACAGGTACCTTGTATCGAAACCATTGGCGATATTATTGGCAAGATCGGATGCTGGTGGAGGCAGCCAGCCTTCATTGGAATAATCGACCGCCGCATAGAGCTGATCGTAATCGAATTCATTATTGGAAAGAATATAATACTTGTTCCGATCCTTCTCCGGGGTACCCAGACCTCCAGTACCGAAATCACGATAGTTGTCCTGCCTCATCGGACCCCAGTCATAATTGACATTATCACCATTAGAGGTCCACCAGTTGAAAGAGTACTGCAGTTCGGGATTGGGAGAACGGACCACCCGGGTTCCGGCCACTCCGGTTGGACTCAACTGATTGAAGACGCCCCCTATGGGATTACCGTCATTATCGGCAGTCCAGGCGATATTAATAGTATCTTCCAGTCCTCCGCCGGCCGGCGAGGGAACGGAAACCTTGAAACCGGAGTAGTCATCTTCGTATCCCCGAGGGTCGCCTGCCGACGGGCCGGCCCATATATCTGCATCAATATACAGGCCCATATATGCCCTCCTGATCGTCTTCACACCGATATTCCTGAGCATGAAATCAATCAGGATGAAATCCTCGGCATACTTATAACTCCAGGCATATGATCTCTGGTTTACCTCAACGTTGATTGGTATATGTGCGCGGTTCTCTATTGGATCCATGGAGACATAGGTCTGGTCAGTGAGCGTGTCGGTGTAGATTGCGTAATAATCATCCTCAGAAATCGCATCATCCGCATAATATTGCGATCCCTTACGGTTGGATTTTCTTTCAATTGCACCGTCAGGTATGGCGGCCGGCCACATCTCATTAACCCACTGCCAGCCATCCGCACCGACACTGCAGAGAGTATCATCTTCTATGATTGCAGCAAACCACAGCGCTCCCTGGAAGAGATAGTTAATGCCGGACCCGGCGGGAAACTCAAAAGAAGGAGCAAGCCCCTGGGAAGGGGTGCTTTCGCTTCCATAGGTGCAGTATTCCTCCCTCAACTGATCCTGCCAGAATTTGGATCCGAAAAATCCGTAATTGGTTATTGTCAGAAAAACATTGCCGACTCTATGGCTGCAATTCTGAGAGTTTGGTATGCCGGTCTCAGCCGGCTTAAAGAAAGGATCGTTTACCCAACTCGTATAGCCCGGGTTATCCTTCATTTTGCCGAACGCAAACTGCCCGGTAAAGATCAGGAGGATCCCGATTGTCAATATTGTCAGTTTAAATAATCTCATTATTTAGAAATCCTGCATTCTTGCATTAGAAATTCAGGGCAAGGCCTAACCGAATGTTACGGCCCCGACCATAATTGTAAGGATCATTTGCATACTCGGAACCTTCCTTAACCTGTCCTCCGATGTTGGTTCCAGTATCCGGACGACCGGTAGCTCCATAAACTATGTCCCAGTTCTCGGTATTAAACAGATTTGTAATCCAGAGTTCGAACACATAATCCAGACCTACCAGGCTGAAATTCTTCCGGAACCGCAGGTCGACATTGGAATAGGCTGGATAACGCAGGCTGTTCTGCTGCGGATCCTCGCCCGGCAGAAGCCTGAGTCCGGGATAATCCCGGGTCGGTGTAAACGGATATCCGGTTCCGTACTGCCAGATCACAGTAGCGTTCCAGTCATTTGGAATCCGGAAGCCGAACAGCTTGGGTTTATCCGATTTGGGAACATTCAGCGAGAATTGTATGGTAAGCTGATGCCGTACGTCCCAATTCAACGGGAATTCACGGATCGGAATTGCCCTGTTATAGAAGTCGTCAAAGTAGTTTGAGGATTCAGATGAGCTCTTACCATAGGCAAAAGCATAAGTATAACTTGCCCGTCCGGAAACATAGTTACCGTAAACCTTGCGCAGTTCAAACTCGAGACCGCGCGTTCTGGCGTAATCCGAATTCTCGTATTCGTTGCGCTGGAACGGTCCATAGGTTTTTCTCTGGGAGTTAATCAGACCAAACCAGTCATTGTAGAAACCGGCCATCTCAAAGATATAATCGTTGGAGAGTGTATATGTCATACCGATTTCATACTGTATATTCTTCTGATAATCGAGATTGAAGTTACCCACGATACCGAACGCATTGGAAGCCTGAGTGGCTCGACGATACATGTACTGGAAGTCCGGAAGCTGATAGAAGTGACCATAGTTGAAATACACTTTTGCCTTATCGGTAATCGGGTAACTGATACCTACACGAGGCGAGACCTTATATTCCGTTTTTTCAGCAGTTTTGCCTTCGAGGTCCTCTACTTCCAGGTCGGTGACATTATCGGACTGCCTGAAGATGTCCAGTCTGCCGCCCAGCTGTGCAATCAGCGATCCAAACTCCAGTTTGAAGGAGGTATAGAAAGCCCCTTCCCATGGATACTGGGTATAGAAATCACGGAAGACACCGATGTTCGGCCAGGGGCCTCCATCCGGTCTTCCATCATAGGGCTGCCAGGGGTAACGAAGATCAGCCATGCTGACCTCGTTATACTTCAAATCGAAACCAGTTTTATTCTCGAGCTCGGTGAAAAGCTGCTTTGTGATTTTGAAATTAAGAGTATTGATAATTGCCTTACGATCCTGATAGAATGCCCACTGGTTATAACCATAATCAAAGAATCCATCCTGGGCATCCCACTTGGCGTTATGGTTTAAATCGACAAACGGCTCGCCATAGTCATAGCGTCCATTGGGCGCATCATAAATTCCATTGCCGTTCAGATCCTCGAAAGGCACACCTGGCGTCCAAGTTGTATTAGGACCATCATATTGTGAGTTCCTGTTTAGATCCATGTTTACAGCGGGATCCGAAGACATGATAAAATCGTCAATACCATTGTCAAAAATACCATTCTGATTGACATCGACAAAAGGCTCGCCCAGATTCCTGTCGCCGTCCACATATGGCTCGGGCCGGTCGACATTGATGACCTGACCGCGTTCATCATTGTAGGTACCATCACCATTGGTATCCCAGCCCTGATAGAAGAAATCGCCGGCATCCCACTGACCGTTGCCGTTCAAATCGACATACGGCTCGCCGTCGGCATTGTCGATAAAGCCATCTTTATCCCAATCCCAGTAAAGTGTATCAAACAGGTTCTGAGCCTGCTTCCAGTCTACTTTGTCATGATTCTCCTGCCCGGCCGGACCGAGAAGGTTCCAGTAATCACCAATGTTATACCAGAGCCCGAAATAGCCAAGAGCATCACCATTGGTATACTGTGGGTCGCCCAGATATGTCGTATCCCCGCTGGCATTAATAAACGGCTCAGGAGGATCGAACCTTCCGTTATTATTCAGATCCTGATAAAATTCCCAGTCCGTGTACAGCATGAAATCATCCGGCATTAAAGGCTCGCCAGGATTTGCCGGGTCATCAGGAGATTGAAAATACTGCTTGGAATAACGTGACAACACCACCTCGTAGAATGTGCTCTGGTTAAGCTGATGGTTGAAGGTTATGCTGAACATGTGCGAGGTTTCTTCTACATAATGCGCGGTAGCCGGTGTATATCTGTAATCCCAGGAATAGTTGTTGTATGGATTTTTGGCATCCCATGTTCCAGAGTAATTGAGAGTAAGCTTAATACCTCCGCCGGGATTGAATGTAAGCTTGGTCTGCAACTGGTAATAGTTGTACTGCCGGTCGCCGATCGTTAATCCAAGAAAATCATGCGTCTTATAGGATCTCTGGTGAAGTGCAGGAGCATAATCATTATAGGAAATAACGCCATCGGTTTTTTGCACATCTAGGTTAATAAAATAGGCCAGCTTCTCGCGGAAGTAGTCAATCCCCAGGGCAGGAAGAAGATGCTGCGATAAGATCGGTTCAGGTCCGCCTATATTAAAGGATATCTGATCGTAGTTCCTGGAATAGTCATTCAGTTCATCCACCCTGAAATTGTCGGTCCAGTACTCTATGCGTCCCTTGGTCAGCTGCATGTCGCCTTCACGGGTCACTACGTTCACAACGCCGGACATAACACCGCCGTACTCGGCATCAAAACCGCCTTTAATA
>JAABVY010000281.1:5520-29459 GCA_011777135.1 Candidatus Zixiibacteriota bacterium
CGGATATGGATCTCGCCGCCACGGGTTACCACACCAACCTGGACCGAGAGAATCTGGTCCACATCCTGTACCGGCATAGCTTCAATCTCGTCAACACCGACTGTCCTGATATTCTGGACCTCGTCGATTTTGACATGGTCGATTTTGGCAGTAACGATCTGTTCCTCCCCTTCGATCACAGTCTCTTCCAGTTCTGCATTAAGACGGAAGGTCTTGTTCGTCTCAACGGTCACATCCGGGTAGATCTGAGTTTTATAACCCACCAGCCGGACTTTCACGGTATAAGTTTTGGGCGGGATATTCAATATCGTATACTCGCCATCAATATTTGTCAGGGCACCTATCGTGGTCCCCTCCAGCTGAACAGCCACTCCGGGTAATGGCTCCTGAGTTTGCTTGTCAACCACAACACCGGAAATCTTTCCAGTCGTAGCCGCAAAGACCGGGGTTGTACAGAATACAAATAAAAACAGGGCCACCAAAAATAGTGAAGCTCTTTTGGCAAACAGCATCAGCTAAAACCTCCTGAAATATTTTAAAAAACTAATCTTTCCAAATATGATTAACGTAAAAATTCAGTGTTATTGAAACCTATTTCTGCCTTCTTCGTATAGTTGATTTGAATAATATTATCTTTCAAAAACAAGGTCCAAAATACGGGCATAAATCTGTCTCCGTGACAGCATTAAACCTTTAATTAAAGGATAATTCCGCCTCTCTGTCAAGCGCTTTTTGGCCTGCATAAAGAGGTAATTCAGCCGCAATATAGACCTCGGATTACCTTGTTACGTTCAAAAAAATCTTTAAGGGAGGATTTGTATCGTTCTTTCAAATCTCACCTTCATCTATGTTTATTACGCAATATCTGCGATCTGATTCCAATGTTTTGAGCAGAGCATTTCTTAATTCGTCCTCGGAGAAACTCAAATCTGTCTGCTCTTCCAGCGAAGTAATATGAGCCAGCGCAGAGCCATCTCTGTTCAATCCCTTGAAGAAATGGAAATCATCCGGCAAATAGGCTGAGATCCGGACCGACGATTGAACCAAAAATCTATCCCGGCCAACATAAAGGGCAATACCGGCGATTTTTCTGCCGGATGCCAGAAGCTCATAGGGTGTTGCGCTCAAAAAACAGGGAAGCTTTCCGATTCCGCTTCTATCTCCGGTCCGGAACCTCGGCCCGCGAGCCAAGATTGTTTCTGTATTCAAGTTTTCAAAGAACAACTTCAATGTATTTGCAAAGTTGTCATATATTTCTCTGGCAGTAACTCCGCCCGCAGTGGCACCTTGCAAGCTTCCTGCGGACGAAATACAAACATCATTTTTATGGTAAATGGCCCGGCCACCAGTAGGCCTCTTTACGACAGTGACCCCCGCCTTTGAGAGGTATTCCGTATCCAGAACTCTGCCAATCTCTTGATTTTTGCCCAGCGAGACGGCCGGAGGATCCCAGGTGTAAATTCTAAAAAATCTCTCCCTGCCGTCAGGACCAACTTTCTCCAGCATTTTCCGGTCGAATTCCATGTTGAATTCTCCGGAACGCCGAAAAGTGGTCAGGAAATGACAGATTTCTCTATTATTCACAACAGCTTACGCCCAATATACGCAACAAATACCGTGCCAATTTGAAATATCACAGAAGTGCTTCAAATTATGAATTTACAATAAGTTAGGGTAAACCGCAAGTACTATTTGGAATATACGAAAATAGAATAATATCGCAAAAACTGCGAGAGAAAGCTACATTTACACAGATGTGATGATAAGCCCATGAAAGACAACAAAAAAAGCCCGGGGCAGAATCTGCGCCGGACTTTTCAAATTTAATCATCAATATTTTATTATTCTTTGGAAATATCGTACTCTTTAATCTTGAGCCTCAAGGTCGATTCAGGAATACCAAGCGCATTTGCCGCGTGCTTCTTTACCCAGCGGTTCTTGGAAAGCGCTTCCTTTATATACTTCTTCTCAAACATTGAGATATAGTCATAGAGAGTAAATTCACGCCCAAAATTCTCTATTTCCGGAAGATCGATTTCGCGGCGATTTTCGGAATCCTTGAAAAACTTCCTCGAGAGCAGCTCTCTGGTAATCTTGCGGCGATCTCCGGATAACAGAATCATCTTCTTGATTTCATTATCCAGCTCACGCACATTACCCGGCCATGAAAAGTTCATGAAGATCTGCTGAACCTCTGGATCAATGGATACGGAGGAGTCATATTTCTCGAGGAAATGATTGATCAAAAGGGGTATATCATCCTTCCTTTCACGCAAAGGCGGTATGCGCAATTGCATGGCGGAAAGGCGATAATACAGATCCTGACGGAATCGTCCCCCATCCATCATCTCCTTCAAGTCACTATTGGTAGCGGATAATAGACGAACATCGACCTTGCGTCCCCTCGTGTCACCCAGACGAACCACCTCTTGGTCCTCGAGTACACGCAGGAGCTTGGCCTGTATGGAAAGGGGCATCTCGCCGATTTCATCCAGGAAGAAAGTACCGCCATCGGCCTCCTCAAATAGGCCGGCACGATCACGGTCTGCGCCTGTAAACGCACCTTTCTTATAGCCAAAAAGCTCGCTTTCCAGAAGAGTCTCTGGAAGCGCCGCGCAGTTGACCGAAATAAATCTCTTATCCTTGCGCACCGAATTATAATGGATTGTCTTGGCCAGCAAATCTTTACCGCTGCCCGTCTCGCCCTGAATCAGGATGGAAATCGGAGAATCTTTAACCTGTATCACCTTTTCCAGCATCTTGAGCATGGACTTATTTCCTGTAACGATATTGGGAAAGGCACAGCGGTCTTCGAGCTGCGTGCGCAATCTGAAATTATCTTTTTCCAGATTTAATTTCTCTTCCTCGATAGCGCGGAAGGCCAGAATATCGGCAAATGCTATCGAAAGGTTCAGGTCGGTGTTGCTGAAAAACCCGCTTCGTGCGGAATTTCTATTTCTCTGCAGAAATACGATAGCCGATTTCTGCGAGCCCAGATCCATGGGTATGAGAATTATGCTTCCAGCATCCCCGAATGCGTCGAAGATTTCAGCGCTGCCATTTGAGGACTGGTAGGGAGAAGTAATATAATATGGTTTCAGATTCCCGGGTTTTATTCCGGTATAACTTATCACACCTTTCAGGTCCTCCAGTTTCTCCAGGCTGAATTCATAATGAGCTAGGGGGGTAAAGTCCTTTTGCGCGAAATCCAGCAAGCCTATGAAAGCTGTATCGGCAAATATGCGCTCTGCCAGAAATTGGAGCGTATAATTCAGATCTGCTTGTCTGAGTTTCGTATATTCGCCCGGTTCAATAATTGACCTGACCAGGTTATATTCGTTCGCATCGGAGGTGGCAATTTCGAGCATGGCGCTTTCGATTTTTCTTCTCAGCCCATGAACCGCATTGATATCATCCTCGTTACCGGATTCTTCGAAATATTTTTCAGCCGCAGCAATGGCGTTGAATGCCCTGTCAAATTCAGAGTTTCTGTAATCCAATTCAGCCTCGATCAAATCGCTGACCGCTATATAATAGCCGGCCTCCAGTTCATTGAAAAGTTTTCGCGCATCGCGCAGATGATTACGGCACCACTCCAGCTTGGCCAGATCATCTTCTTCAATTTCGATACTGGAAAAAGCGAGATGCATGCGGGCCACTTCATATTTCTCTCCCAGCAGGGAAAAGGCTCTTTCGGCCTCGGAAAAATAATCGGTATTATCATTGGCCGGGCTATACGCCAGTGAGGCAAGAGCCAGCACTTTTAGGCTGGCAGCAACTTCAACGCTTTCCCCAACCTTCTGCGCGGCTTTATGGGCCTCCAGAGCATCCTTATAAGCCAGATCATAGCGTGCGGTCGCCAGATAAAGCTCAGCCCGCCTGCGCAGGGTCTGTGAAAGCAGAGTGTTGTTGGAGGGCATTTTCCTGGAGATCATCAGAGCGCGCTGGAATGCCTGCAAGGCCAGATCAAACTTGTTGAATTCGGTGTAATATTCTCCCAGATACTCATAAAGAATACCCTCTTCACGAGGCAGCTGGGTGGAATCCAGAAGCGACTTGACTTCCGCAAAACAGTCCTCGCAGAGCCTCTGATCCCGCAAACGGATGCCCAGATATCCAAGCGAGAGAAGGTTACGGATCAGAGAGTCGGTCACTCTGTTCTGGCGATTATGCTCAACACATTCCCGCAGCAGTTTCTCGGCTTCACCCCAGTTGCCGGTAAGTATATAGATACGGGCCAGGTTGCCATAATATCGTTTCAATGTAATATCGGCATTCAGATCATCACGAGCAGATGATTTGAAACTTTCGATCGCCTTAAGAAGATAATCAGCCGAGGCGTCATAATCGCCCAAGATGAACTTTATTTGCGCCAGACGGTTCTGACACTCGAAAATACCGGTACGATCGTCAATACGCCTCCAGGTGGCCAGGCAATCATGATAGGTCTGCTCCGCTTCCGAAAGATTTCCCATATCCATCTGGATGCGGGCGATTAACTTCTGGAGTCTGCCGATCTTCTTATTATCCGATGTGGATCGATAATATTCAAAGGAAGACAAAGCCTTCTTGAGCGCCTTTTCATACTCAAGTTCGGCATGCTGTATAATGGCTTGATAATAGTCTAATTCAGCTTTTGCAGAAGCAGGCGCATGAGTATAATTGTCCATTTGAGCAGCCAGAACTGTCCTGGCCTGACTCAATTTGCCCTGTATGACAAGTAACTCGATCTGGTTCAACTCATCAAGGACAACCCGCTTCCTGTTCGAGAGGTGTGGATTCATAATCCTATCAAGTTATATAATCTTGGTTATCGTTTTAACAGCTTATCATGAGAATTCTCGGTATCTCTGTACCGATCATCAACCGCCTCCTTGCTCTTGCGCTCCAGCTCAATCTCCTCTTTCTCGTCGCTGCCGCCCAATAGCCCCTCAATCCAGCTACCAAACCAGCTGAACCAGGATTTTCTTGGACCCACACCCTGATCTCCTTCATCGCCACCGCCTGACGAACCATCACCCGTGCCTGATGATGAAATCGAGAGGGTATCTGTTACCTTGGTTCCATCCCAAGGATGATCCAGTGCGTTAGCAGGAGTCGACCAGAATATGATCGCGAATAGAGCCACAATCACAAGGCTGCATAACCTTGTTTTATTCATCTATCTTCCTCCAGACAAACTAATTTCTTTCTTCAAGGATAAAGAGTGGTAAGGGAAACCCGGAAAGTTATTTTCGGGCATACTTACCCGCTTTAAAAATATATATCTCATAAGGGGTTGTCAAGATTTTATTTAATATTTTTATAATAACACAGCACTCAATAAGTTATAACCAGACTCTATGGCCTGTTTGTTCCCGTCAAAAACGCAAAAATTGCGTCACAATGGAATCTCTGTATTCACCCGTTTCGGTGCGGACAGGAGCAGGAACCCCGATGATCACTGCCTTATTGCTATATCACCTGATCCTCGCGAAGCTTCTTAAATAGCTTATCAGCGATTTCTTCAGGTGTTTCGCCTTCGATTATCTCTCCGGCCGGCCGAGGCGGCGGATTAGAGGCCTTCTCCACCTGCGAGGGTGATTTCTCCCCTACCCCAGCAGCATCAAGACCCAGGTCAGCGGCGGAGAACTGCTCGATTGTGGCCTTCTTTGCTTTCATTTTACCCTTCAATGAGGGCAAGCGCGGCTCGTTGATCTCCTTTACCACCGAAAGAACGGCAGGCAAGCCGACTTCGACTACGTCATGACCGTCCTCGGTGGTGCGCTCGACCGTGATCGAGCTATCGGAAATCTCCGTGATTTTCCTCACGAACATAGCCTGGGAGGCTTCCAGCCTGGCCGCCAGCGCGGCCGGAACCATGGCATCGTCAGAATCAACCGCCTGCTTGCCGCCCAAAACCAGATCATAATCTCCAATTTTAGCCAGCGCCGCCGCCAGTATTTTTGCCACTGCTTGATTATCCGAATTCTCAAAAAGCGGATCGGATGCCAGGACGGCTTTATCTATGCCAAGCGAGAGTGCCTCTTTCAGCGCAACTTCGCTCTGTTTTCCACCGACGCTTATGGCAACTGTTTCGGCGCCGTTTTTTTCCTTGATCTTCAGAGCTTCCTCAATGGCATAAGAGTCGAAGGGGTTGATAACCCCGGGACCCTGGGGATATTCGATCCTGCCGGAGCTCTCATCCACATTTACCAGGGCTATTTCGGGGACCTGTTTAACGAGTACTATAATTTTCACTTTCCCTCCAATTTATGAAAGAAATCCAGATTCTGCTTATCCACCTTGGCCAACTTCTCCAGACCTTTCTTGGCGGCATTCTGCTCCGCCTCTTTTTTACTCAGGCCATGTCCGCTGCCGATCTTCTTATTCCCGAGGTAAACTCCCACAGTGAACTTCTTCATGTGGTCGGGGCCCTCGGTCTTAAGTATTTCATACCGGGGCGAAAGTATTGATTTGGCCTGCACAAGCTCCAGAAGCTCGCCTTTATAGTTACGAAGAGACTGATCATTCAATATGTCAACCATATTTTTGAGAAAATGCGCATGTATAAATTTGCGCGCGGCCCGGATGCCCGAATCAAGAAAGATAGCCCCGATTACAGCCTCAAGGCAATCTGCTATAATGGAATTGCGCTCCCTGCCCCCGGCTCTCTCCTCCTCTTCAGAAAGCTTGACCGCTTTATTTATACCTATTTCTCTTGAAATCCGGGCCAGAGTATGAACATTTACAAGGATTGCCTTGGTCTTGGTCAGTTCCCCCTCCCCCATTTCGCCGAATCTCCTGAACAGATGATCGGCGACCGCCATACCCAGCACGGAATCTCCAAGAAATTCCAGACGTTCATATGAAGGAAAGGGAGCTTTGGGATCGGTCTGGGTATAAGAGCGATGGGAGAGAGCTTCACCCAGCAGTTCCGGCCTTTTGAACTTATGCCCAAGTTTTTCCTGAATTTTGTTTAATATTCTCTTTTTTAGGAAATGGGTAGGTACCCGGGGATTAAAACCTAAGAAACTGAATGCAGACATTCTTTCCCGACACCTGGTTATTCGATTTTCTTAAGGGCCAGGGTTACGTTATGACCGCCGAATCCAAAAGAATTGGAGATAGCGTAGTTTATCTCTTGATCCCGGCCTTCCAGAGCGACATAATCCAGATCACATTTCTCATCGGGATTCTCGAGATTTATTGTGGGATGTAAGTACTTATTTTGCATTGAAAGGCATACCGCCGCAGCCTCCATAGCACCTGCTGCTCCAAGCAAATGACCTATCATCGATTTGGTGGAATTAGCGGGAATCTTGTAAGCCCGTTCCCCGAAGACTGTCTTAATAGCTTCTGTCTCGGCTATATCGCCCAAGTCCGTGGAGGTACCGTGAGTGTTGATATAGTCGATATCATCAGCTGCAAGCCCCGAATTTCTCATGGCCGCTTTCATAGCTCTGGCGGCACCCTCACCGCCCGGGGCGGGAGCGGTTATATGGTAGGCATCACAGGACAAACCGGCTCCTATGATTTCCGCATAGATATGCGCTCCTCGTTTTTCAGCATGTCCCTGGCTTTCCAGTATCAAGGTGCAGGCTCCTTCTCCGATTACGAAGCCATCCCTGCCGGCATCAAATGGTCGGGATGCTTTTTCGGGCGCATCATTTCGTGTCGAAATAGCCTTGGCCGAACAGAATCCCGCAAACGAGGCCGGAGTGACCGCGGCTTCGGCTCCCCCGGCAACCATAATATCTGCATCGCCGGTGCGAATCAGCTGATAAGCATCGGCAAGGGCATTGGAAGATGAGGCACAGGCTGACAGAGTCGCATAATTGGGGCCTTTGAGGCCATATGTCAAGGCTATCAAGCCGGCGGTCATATCTGCAATCATCATGGGAATGAAGAATGGGGAGACACGGCCGGGCCCTTTGTTCAGAAGGACTTCTATTTGATTCTCAAAGGTGGAAATTCCGCCTACTCCGGAACCATAAACAACACCCATCATCTCCCTGTCTATCTTCTCCAGATCCAGACCGGCATCCTCGATAGCGAGCTTAGTTGCAGCAACTGAAAACTGCTGGACCAGATCGCTTCGCCTGGCCACCTTCTTGTCCATGTAATCGGTAACCTCAAAGTCAGGAACCTCAGCTGCAACCTGCGAGGGATAAGGACTGATATCGAATCTGGTAACCTTTCGGGCTCCCGAAACTCCATTTTTGAGCGAGTCCCAGAATTTGTCCTTACCCGTACCAATGGGCGATACGGGTCCTATTCCTGTTATTACACAACGCTTTAATTCCATTTTACTCCGAAGCGTGCGATTCGATATAGTTTATGGCATCCTTTACTGAGGCAATTTTTTCCGCTTCCTCATCGGGAATCTCCAACTCGAACTCCTCTTCCAGAGCCATGACCAATTCAACGGTATCCAGGGAATCTGCACCGAGATCATCCACAAAAGTTGCTTCAGGTGTAACCTGTTCAGGATTCACTCCCAGCTGTTCAACAATAATATCCCTGACTCTAGATTCGATTGACATCAAAACCTCCTGTTTTATTACACTTTATTCATTTTCACATCAACATCCCGCCATCGACCTGAATAACCTGCCCGGTGATATAGGAGGCCAGGTCTGAGGCCAGGAATAACGCCGCATTGGCAACATCATCAGGCTTTCCGGCCCGCTTTAATGGAATCTGGTCCATGAAAGCCTGTATCGCTTTTTCCGGAAGACTGGCCGTCATCTCGGTTTCGATATATCCGGGAGCGATGGCATTAACAGTGATACCACGTCCAGCCAGCTCCTTTGCGCTGGACTTCGTCAGACCCAGTATTCCCGCCTTTGAGGAGGAATAATTGCTCTGACCGACATTTCCCATCAAGCCAACAACTGAAGATATATTGATTATTTTTCCTGATTTCTGTTTGATCATCGCTTTAGCCGCAGCCTGGGTTACCAGAAACGCGCCTTTCAGATTGACATTAAGCACAAAATCCCAGTCTTCCTCTTTCATTCTAAGCAGCAGCGTATCTCTCGTGACACCGGCGTTATTTACCAAAATATCGATTGAACCGAAATGTTCGATTGTCTTCTGGACCAGTTCATTTACCTGCTCAGAATCGGTTACATTGCAGGTGATGCTCGTAACCTCGCCTTGATCGGCAAGCTTCTGTTCGGCACCATCCAGGAGCTCCTTGCTGATATCTGTCAGGACAATCCTGGCTCCGCTGTGTATGAATTTCTCGGCGATATCAAGTCCGATACCACGCCCGGAACCTGTAATTACTGCAACTTTATCCTTCAACATCATGCCGAAACCAGCTCCTTGAACTTTTTCAAATCTTCGACCGTATCCACGTTATCGATATTCGCGCCGCGAGCGGTTCGTTTAACCAGCCCGCTGAGCACCTTGCCGGGTCCGATTTCCACAAAACGCTCAACGCCGTTTTCAACCATATATTCGACAGATTGTTTCCATAAGACAGGAGAAGTGATCTGCCGCACTAAAAGTTCCCGTAAATGATCAGAATCTGTCTCGCCCCTGGCCTCGACATTGGTAACTACTGGAATACGGGAATCGTTGAATGCCATTTCTTTCAAAACCCCGGCCACCTTNNACCCCGGCCACCTTTTCGCGCGCAGGTTCCATTAGGGGGGAGTGAAATGCCCCGCCCACCTGTAGTGGAATGGCTTTCCTGGCGTCAAAATCTTTTGCGATTTCGATCGCTTTCTCTACCGCCTTGCGGTCGCCGGAGACAGCAACCTGTCCGGGTGAATTGAAATTGGCAGGCTGAATTATGCCAGCTTTTGAGGCCTCCCGGATCAAATTTTCCAGATTTTCTCCTTCACATCCGATCAATGCCGCCATGGTTCCTTCCGCAGCCTCGCAGGCGGCTTGCATGGCACGGCTTCTTTCCCTGACTGCCAGAATGGCATCCTCGAATGAAAGAGCTCCCGCAAAAGCCAACGCAGAGTATTCCCCCAGGGAATGCCCGGCGGCAAACCCAACCTCTCCATAGTCCTCGCCCATATCAGTCAGCACCGCCAGCGAATGCACCAGAATAGCAGGCTGAGTATAGGCGGTTTGAGTAAGTTTCTCGATCGGCCCATTAAAAGAGACGTCTGCCAGATCGTAGCCGAGAATCTCCGCGGCCTTTTCATAAAGATTCCTCACATCCGGTGAGGAATCGTATAAGTCCTTCGCCATGCCCACATATTGTGAAGCCTGGCCTGGAAAAATGAATGCAGTTTTTGCCATAGTTCTTTAAAAATTTGGGGTTATTTAACAATTTCAGAACAGTTTGTCAATTCAAAACTGTGATAGAAACAAAGTCACGATCTATAACATGACATCCGGGTTTATATATCGTGCGTATAGTATATTTAAAAGGTCTATGCAAGCTGAATTTATTTTCAATCGTCAATCACCATCTAACCAGCGATGCACCCCAGGTTAATCCTCCTCCAAATGCAACCATTAAAATGTAATCACCTTTTTTGAGCATTCCCCTTCGATTAGCTTCATCAAGCGCAATAGGAACCGAGGCAGCGGAGGTATTACCATATTTTTCTATATTGAGATATACCTTTTCATCCTGAATCTTAAGCCGTTTGGCAACACCTTCAATTATTCTTATATTAGCTTGATGGGGTATCAGCCAGGAGATCTCATCCGTGCCTATCCCAGCCTGATCAAGTGTCTTCTGAGCCGCATCACACATTGCACGGACTGCCAGTTTATATATTTCATTGCCCGACATCATAATATATCTACCGCGCGCATCGACATTCTGTTGAGTAATAGGATCTTTCGATCCTCCGATTGGAATCCAGAGGAGTTCGGTTTTGCTGCCATCAGCCTTGAGATATGAGGAAAGCACTCCCGACCCTCCTTCAACTCCATTCTCATCAGCTTCGACCACAACCGCCCCGGCGCCATCTCCAAAAAGAACGCAGGTTGAGCGGTCGGTGTAATCGGTAATTCTGGAAAGAACCTCAGAGCCTATCACCAAAACCCGTTTGACATTGCCATTTAATATGAAGCCCCGAGCAATTGATAAACCATGCAGAAATCCGGCGCATGCCGCTGCAACATCAAAGGCAGCAGAATTGAAAGCTCCGAGCTTCTCCTGTACGACGGCTGCGGTGGAAGGCAGAAAGTAATCGGGGGTAACAGTCCCGACTATTATCATGTCCAGATCCTCGGGGGAGATATTGGCCATTTCCAGCGCTCTTTGAGCGGCCTTATAACATAAATCAGAATTTGTTTCGCCGTTGGAAACGACCCTTCTTTCTTTTATTCCTGTGCGGGAGACAATCCATTCGTCTGAAGTCTCCACCATTTTCTCAAAATCGGCGTTTGTGAGGACTTTCTCAGGTGCATATCCTCCTGTACCCCTGATAACAGCATTCATAAGAAGACTCACGATTTTACTTTTTCTGAAATATTGTGTCCGGCAAGCTTCCCGCTGATATGCTCATTTACATTTTCATTTACCATTCTTACCGCGACCCTGATAGCATTCCTTATGGCCAGGTCATTGGAGGAACCGTGAGATATGATAACCACACCGTTGACTCCCAGAAGCGGCGCTCCCCCGTATTTGGCTGGATCAAAAGTGTTCTTCAGACGCTTGAGAAATGGCGCCAGAAGAAATGCTCCAGCCCTTGAGAACAGGTTTGAGGAAACCTGTTTTTTCATTTTGGTGAACAGATAAGTCTTGATAGATTCACCAAATTTCAGGATGATATTCCCTGCAAAGCCATCGGTAACTACCACATCGCATTTACCGGTAAGTATATCATTCCCTTCTATATTGCCAATAAAATTAAGCGAAGATTTCTCCAGCAGCTTGTAGGCCTGCAAGGTCGATTCGTTCCCTTTAACTCTTTCCTCACCTATCGACAGAAGCCCCACGGTTGGTCTGTTCAGCCGATTGATATATGAAGCGTAAATCGACCCCATGACCGCAAACTGGTACAGATTTTGAGGGGGTGAATCGACATTAGCACCGACATCCAGAACCACGACGCTTTTATCCTTTAGCGTTGGAAAGGAGCTCGTGATCGCCGGTCGGCTGACGCCCTCCAGCCGTCCCAGACTGCGGATCCCCGCAGCCATGCAAACGCCTGTGTTTCCGGCAGAGACGACCGAGTCCACCTCGCCCATTTTGTGCATCTTTAATGCCACCACAAGCGAGGAATCGCGCTTTTTCAAACCGCGCGAAATCGGCTCGTCCATGCCGACGACTTCACTCGCATGCACAAACTCTATCGGATAACCGTCAGTCTTTTTAAAGGAATTCCAGATATCGGACAGCAAATCCCTCTTGCCGACAATAAATAGTCTTACTCCGTTTCCAACATGATCCCGGAGATAGTTGTAGGCGCCCTGCAAAACAACCTCAGGACCATTGTCGCCACCCATCGCATCTAAAGCAATTCTGACAGTTGTTTTCAATTTCTACCTATTCTGATGATGGGTTATAAATCTCTCTTCCCTTGTAATACCCGCAATGGGGACACACATGATGGGGCAGCTTAAGCTCACCGCAATTGTCACACTCACCCAGAGTCGGCGCTGAGAGTTTCCAGTGCGTGCGTCTCTTTCTCCCTCTGGCCTTGGAATGGCGTCGTTTTGGAAGTGGCATACTTTAACTCCTGTCTAACAGATCCTTGAGTGGCAGCCAGCGCTCATCGATCTTTTCTTCCGAACAAATACATTCTTCAATATTTAAATTCTTCCCGCAATCGGGACATATTCCACGGCATTCTTCCCGGCATAGAGGCTTCATCTCCAGAGCAACTATCAGCTGCTCACGAATATGCTCGGAGAAATCAAATTCCTGTGTACCCTCGGGAATAAAATAGAAGTCCTCCAAGGTCTCCTCTTCCAGATCCTGAAGCTCGTTTTCGAGCACCATTGTCAGGACAAAGACCAGCTCAGACTTTAATTTTCTTTCGAATTCCTCGGCACACCGAGAGCAGGTTATTTTTACCGGGGCGCTGAATTCCCCCCTGAAAATAACCTGATCATTGGATTTTGTAACATCTCCAAAAGCACACACATCACCGACAACCTCAATTCCCTCGTAATCGAGAGCGAGCTCCTCCGGGGTGCTTACAAATTCCTGCCGGGAAACATCCTCGGGCAGATCCTTTATGTTCAGGACAAATGCCATAAACTTACTATTTTATAATTTTAGCGGTATTAGTCAAGATAATTGTGAAACAGAGGCTGCCATAAAACCCGCTTATCAATATCTGCTCACATTTTTTTTAGGTCATTCACCAGCTGTACAAAAAATTTTGAGCATTTATTTACATAGATTAACCTGTCAACCCTCAAAAGGTTCCAAATTGTCTTCAATCATACGAAATTAAACCCGATTCATTTGCTTTAAAGCTTTCGCAGATACGATTTCAGGAACATATTTCGGGCAGGTATTGTATATATTTTGACGGAATTTTAATTGACATAAAAGTGCAGATTTCTATCATAATTACGGAGGTAATAGAATGAATCGCATAAAAACAGTTCTCTTTTTGACTATCCTGACGGTTCTGTTTATTGTGATCGGAGGGGCTCTGGGAGGACGCACCGGTATGTATATCGCACTGGTATTTGCGGGTATAATGAATTTTGCCTCCTATTGGTTTTCCGATAAAATTGTCTTGAAGATGTATCGGGCGCAGCCTCTGGATCCAAATTCCAATCATAGGCTGGTGCGGGTTGTGCGTAATCTGGCCGGGCGGGCCGGGCTGCCCATGCCAAAGGTCTATATTATACCGAAGAATTCTCCCAATGCTTTTGCGACCGGCAGAAATCCGAAACATGCGGCGGTTGCGGCAACGCAGGGGATTTTGCAAATACTAGATGATGATGAGCTCGAGGGCGTTATGGCGCATGAGCTTTCACATGTCAAACATTACGACATTTTGATCGGCTCGATCGCCGCCACGATTGCAGGGGCAATATCGATTCTGGCCACCATGGCGCGCTGGGCGGCAATTTTTGGAGGTTACGGCGGAGGGGACAATCGCAATAGCGGAGGAATCTTCGGCCTGCTGGCGATGACAATCGTGGCGCCAATTGCGGCTCTCTTAATCCAGACCGCAATCTCGAGATCACGCGAGTTCCTGGCCGACAAGGGCGGTGCAGAAATGAGCAAAAAGCCACAGGCCCTGGCTTCTGCGCTGGAGAAGCTCCATAATGCTTCCAGAAAAGTGCCGATGCATGCCAATCCGGCCACAGCTCATATGTTTATTGTCAATCCGCTGCGGGGCGGTGACTTGATGTCGCTCTTCTCTACCCATCCGCCAGTAGAAAAGAGGATTGCCAGACTGAGAGATATGTCTTATGGATACTGATTCGGACCAACCTCGATTGTCGGCATCGGAAAGGCTGGTGCTGACTCGTGGCTAATTGGCCATTAGAACTGGCTGTAATATTTCTTATTCTAATTCTGGGCGGATTGATATCCGCCCTCAAATATTCCCTTACATTCGTCCGCAAATCAGAACTTGAAGCTCGCATGAGAGAGTCCAATGGCAAGGCGGCCTATATTCTGAAGCTGATCGATTCCTCCCGAGAAAACAATGCATACTTCCAGGTAGTGTTGACCGTAATCATTATTACCGCGGTATCGCTCAGCCTGGTATTCCTTTGCGAAGATCTCTCTTATTTGATCGAACAGAATCAAAATATAATGGAAGGCGAATATTGCACGGCTGCCTCGGTGACCATCATAATCCTGCTGACCTCCTTCTTCAGCATGTTGATATTGGAATCGATCCCCCGAAGAATTGCACAATACAGGGCGCTCAAAATCGCCGTTACTTCAGCAGGGACCATTCGATTTTTTTCCATACTGGCTTACATTCCCCGGACAATCCTGGATTTCTTCGCAAATCTTATTCTCAGAATCCTGCGAATCAAACCTCCTCCTGTCACTAATGGCGCAACCGAGGAGATGATTATTGATATGATTGATGAGGGAACCCGCACCGGTGAGATTGACCTGACCGAACAGGAGCTGATAAAATCGGTCTTTCAATTTTCAGAGACGACAGCATCTCAATGCATGACTCCGCGAACAGAGGTCAGCGCTATTAATATCGCCGATGAGGATGAAAAAATTCTGCACTTTATTCGTGAAGAGGGATATTCCAGATATCCGGTCTTCAGGGATGATCTGGATCATATCGAGGGCATCATCTACACCCGCGACATAATCGACTTATTGCATGACCGCAAATTGATCATCATCCAGGATATAATCCACCCCGCTTATTTTGTGCCCGATTCCAAGAAAATCGCTGAACTTTTGAAGGATTTTCAAGCCAGCCAGGTACATATGGCCGTCGTATTGGACGAATTCGGAGGTACTGCGGGTATAATTACCATCGAAGATATCATTGAAGAGCTGGTGGGTGAGATTCAGGATGAGTTTGATGTTGAGGAGGAGGAATTCCGGCTTTTGAGGGATGGTCTGGCAGAGGTTCATGCCAGCATGGACGTGGATGATTTTAACGAGTTTTTTGGTGCCGAATTACCTGAGGATAAAGCGGATACAATCGGCGGGCTGATTTTTACCCATCTGGGCGAACTTCCCGACCGCCGCCAGAAAGTAAGAATTAACGGGGTCGAATTCACCATTGCCACCCTCAAAGGCAACCGCATAGAAAAGGTCATCGCAAAGCGGATTGTAACTCCAGAAGGGCAACAAAATAATTGATTCTTCCGGAATTTAGACGCCCCGGCAGAGCAATCGAATCCCGTTCTGTCTCATTCCTCAAAGTGTCTGGTTTTGATTCGCTGGAGAAGCTTCTTGAATTCGGCGTATTCTTCCTCCGAGCGGGCCTGTTTCTCATCAAGCTGAAGAACATTCTCCCGCAGATGGCCCAGCTCCTCGTTTTTCATCTGAATTATATCTTCCGCCTTTTCAACATGCTCCCCATATATCTTGCATGAAACCAGGCTGATTCGCATCAGGAAACGCATCATATCGATCATACAATGCGGGATCATGAGTTTCTGCATATCATTTACCGGTGAAAGAGCATTCAGGGCCTCATGCTCGGAAAGAAACTCATAATTGGCATGCGTGAACTTGCTCAGGTCGCCGTAAGTCTTCTGTCCGGGGTCAAAGCCCTGTTTTTTGAGAGTGCGCCTGATTATATTCGGCTTAATCTTCTTCTCTTTCTGCCATTTCTTGTAATGCTCATGGTCCATATATACATAGGTGTAGAGATTGCTGAGTTCAAAAAGTGAACGGAGCAGGACTATCGCCTGGGTGATGAAACCCTGGCGCAATATGCAAAGAATACTATCAATATATTCCAGCGTGAGGCGCTGAACACGAATAGCGGTTTCGATTATAGGCTCTTTCTCGGGATGCTTTGAGAATCCGTTAATAAAATAATAGCAGATACCCTTGCAATCATCGATGACCTTCAGGTAATCGCCATATTTGCCGTTAATTAACTGCGCGAATTTCTCGCTTGCTGCCCTCTGGTCACTCATAACCATAATATAATACGTTTTTCTGTGGAAACAAATCTGGATTTGATTCGAAAGTGTCTCTGTCTATTGTGAATTTTTTTTTGATTTCAGCTTATTCTCTATCATCTCGTACACTTCGGGATTACAGAGGAACTGGCGGCACATAATCTGAATGAAATCCTCGATAATCGCCGCCATCTGGCCGTCAGTGAAATCAGTCAGACGGCGCGTATCTTTGCGGTACTCAGGAGTGAATTGCATATACTGCAGTATTTCCCGCGAGGAGAGCTTCTTTTTCGGCTCGAACTCATGATCCACGGAGGGATACTTGCGATGAAACATCCGGATCAACAGGAAAACAAAGGCATCCTGCAAAGCATTCCGTCTGTGCAGTTCAGCAAAAGTTGTAAATATCAAGGGGGCGAGATCATCGCCGAACTTGTTCATAACATGTTCTCGGCCGTGGGAGAGTCCGCAAAGAAGTATATTCCGGGCCACTTCTTCGCGTTTCATGCCGGAAAGATAAGAAAAAAATCGAAAAAAAGAAACAAAAAACCTCCCAAATTGAATTCGGGAGGTTTTTATCTCGAATAAATCGATATCTAAAGTTCGATTAGCGGAATTACCTCAACCTCGCCATACTTCGCAAGTTGCGGCTCGACCTCCTCGGCCTTGCCCACAACCACGATCAGCATATTATTGGGATCTATATACTCCTGGGCAACATCCTGGATATCCTGACGGGTGGTATTGTTAACAGTATTTATATAATTATTGTAGTAATCCTCGCCAAGATCATAAAGGTAGATCGTCTCGACATAGCTGGCGATTTTGTCCGGGGTCTCGAACTGAATTGGTATATAGCCGCTATAGAAATTGCGGGTATCATCGAGTTCTTCCTCGGTTACCTTCTCTTCACGGATACGGAGAAGCTCCTCGAGGATCAGATCAATCGCCTCAGCGGTAGATTCGTTTTTGGTAAATGTCTTTACCGCAAAGGAACCCTTGTATTTGTTGTAGTCATACATGGATTGAATACCATAGGTCAAACCACCCTCTCCCCTGACTTCTTTGGTCAAACGGGATGCGAATCCGCCTCCACCGAGGATATAGTTCATGACCCTACAGGCGAAGGCATCCGGATTGAGGCGGCTGATTCCCAGATGACCCATGGCGATATAGGACTGGGTGGCATCGGGCTTGTCGATCAATATCACCCTCATACCTGCAACCGGCCCGGGCTCCGGAATATCAACTGTCGGAGGTGTACCGGGCTTCCAGGAACTGAAATAATCCTCTGCCTTCTGCATGGCATCGTCAGGCTGTACGTCGCCGACAATCAACAGAAAAGCATCATTCGGAATGATATACTTGTTATAGAAATCCTTGATATCGGTATCGGTCAGGAGCATTATAGTCTCTTCCGTCCCGATCATCGGAAATCCGTAAGGGTGATCGCCAAAAAGCAATCTATAAAATTGCATATCGCGAATAGTGCCCGGATCGGATTTGCTCTGCATGATTGAACCCAGGAATTGATCTTTTTGCTTCTCAATTTCCTCTTCAGGGAATATCGGGTTGATCATAATATCTGCCAGGAGTTCCATGCCCTTATCCAGATGTTTGCTGAGGACCTTGCAGGTGGCATAGATGGCATCATCACCAGCGCCGGCGCCAAGGCTGCCGCCGATGAAATCTATTTCTTCGGAGACCTCATCAGCTGTACGATTGGTCGTTCCCTTGCGCAGAAGGCTTGACGTCAGGTTTGCGATTCCTATGGTTTCCTCAGTCTCATAAAGAGTGCCGCCGGGAACCACCAGCCGCATGGAGACAACCGGCACTTCATGCTGTTCTATGACATAGACATCAAGTCCATTATCCAGTGTCATATGCTCGATTTCGGGAAGCTCCATTTCGACAGCCAGACCCGAGCCTGTGAAGGCACAGAGCATAAGAGTAATCATAAATAAAATTCCATACTTCATCTTATATGCCTCCCTAAAGTCCAATGTTCGGTGCCGCACCTGAGGTCTTGGGCACAAGCGTTACTACCGTGCGGTTATTTTCATCAAAATAAGTATTGGCTACCCGCATTATATCATCAGCAGTGACAGCAAGATAGTTATCGAATTCATCAAACATAAGGCTGTAGTCACCCCTGATTGTTTCAAACCAGCCGATAGCATATGCTTTGTTTTCATTCGATTCAAGCTGATACCATTTCTCGGCCTCGATTTGATTCAGGGCCTTTTGGAGAACTTCTTCCGGTACAGGCTCGGTTTTGAGCTTATCAATTTCGTCATAGAGAATGGCCTCGGCGTCTTCGGTGCTTTTGTCAGGCCCTTTCATGACTGCGATGAGATAGAACAGTCCGGGATCCTCGAATTCGAACATATCCCCGCCGGCATAGAGACAAAGCTGCTCCTCGTCCACCAGGCGCTTATATGCCCGAGAGCTTTCACCCTGGAAGAGAATCTTGCCCATAACCCGCAGTGGGTAGACATCGGGATGACCGGCCTCTACGACCTTATAACCTAAAAAGACTCCAGGAAGCTGCGCCACTTTGTTGACTTCAGCACGGCGCTCACCCATCTGCTCAGGTTCCTCAGTAACCGGCCGGTAGAGATTGGCGGGACCCGGAGGGATATCGGAATAATATTTTTCCACTATTTCAATCGCCTCATCCGGGTCAACGTCACCGACTATAACAGCGGTAGCATTATTGGGCTTATAATATGTATTCCAGTAGTCTCTCAGTTTGTGATGGGTATAATTTTGAATGTCCGACATGTATCCGATCACATGCCAATGATAAGGATGAGCAGTATATGACAGATTTAAAAGCTGCTCCAGTAATGGCCCGAAGGGCGAGTTATCGATTCTCGTCCTGCGTTCCTCGGCCACCACCTCTTTTTCAGAGGCCAGTTCGGCGGAATCTATGGCCAGGTTTGCCATCCTGTCGGCCTCGAGCTGGGCCGCGACTTCCAGATCCTTAGCACCCATAACCTCGTGATAGGCGGTCATATCAAAATGTGTGAAGGCATTCGAGGTCCCGCCTCTGGCCTGAACAATGCGAGCATGTTCTTCCGGACCGATTGTATCGGTACCCTTGAACATCATATGCTCTATCATGTGTGAAATTCCGGTGATACCGGGGCGTTCATTTTTGCTGCCCACGTGATACCAGATCTGATAAGCAACCGAGGGTGTGGAATGATCCTCAAGCACGACAATCTTCATGCCGTTATCGAGCTGAGACTTGGTAATCTTCCATCCCAGCGGATTATCCTGGGCTATCAGAAATGAAAATAAGAATAGCAGTGCGGTTACTGCTATAAGGACTGACTTCTTCAGCATCCTTCCTCCAATCCAACATGTAAACTTAATTCAAATATTCCTTTATTTTTATAATTACAGGTAAGCATTACATGAAGTTATTCGGTTCCTTAGCCACTATAGACGGGTAAATTAAACAATTGTTTCGGCAGAATCAATAGATTTTGATGGAATAGGGGAGAATATAATAGTAGCTGGAAAGGCCTAAATCATCGCTTTTATCCGAGAATATTCCGGTGCCAAACATGAGTATCTTGATAGACTTTGCTACTGAAGACAAACCGCCCCAGAGGTCGAAAAGTTGAAATGGCCGTTTGGGAAAGCTGACAATTTCGACCTCATCATCCGATATTCCCGCCTGTTCTTCGGCCATCTGAATGGCTTCCCAAAGACCGCCAAATCCGTCCACAAGCTGTCGTTCCTCTGCCGCAGAGCCGCTCCAGACTCGACCCTGAGCAACAGACTCCACATAATCATACGATAAATCGCGTCCTTCGGCCACAATCTGCACGAAATCCTCATACATGAGATTGAGCTGATACAGCAGTTTTTCCTTCTGCTTTTTGCTAAAGCCTGTATTCCAGGAGAAAAAATCTGCATTTTCTCCCCGTTTCAATAAATAGGTCGTGAAACCGATGTTTTCCCTCAACTCAGATAGGTTGAGCTTGCCATAAACAACCCCGATCGAACCCGTCACAGTTGCCGGCTGAGCTAAAATATAATCACCGGCGGAAGCCAGATGATAACCGGCGGAGGCGGCAACATTACCCATCGAAACTATGAGCGGCTTTTCCTTACTGAGAAGTTCCAGTTCCTGGTGGAGCAAATCAGCAGCCAGTCCATCACCACCCGGCGTATTGAGCCTCAGAACAACTGCACGGATTCGATCACTCTTGCGCGCATATTCTATGGCCCCGGCCAGATCATCTGAGCCGACGGTCTTTCCATAAAACGGAATTTCCCCGCTGGAACCGGACATCAATGTTCCCTCCACAGGTATTACAGCAATTTGAGGAGGCAATCCCCATCTTTCCCGATATGGCTTGCGCTTTGAGTATTCTTCAAAATCTATCGAGCAGGAGGTTCCAAAGCTGCTTTTGGTCCAATCTCGGACTTCATTGGGATAGAGAATGCGGTCTACCAGCCCTGCCTCCAGGGCTTCTTCCGATACATGTGGAGCGTTATTGATAAGAGAGGTCATGCTATCCCGGGACAAATCTCTATCAGTTGCGAGATCATTTACATATTGTTCGAAGATATCGTCCAGAAGCTTGTTGACAGCCTCGCTGTGATATTGCGACATGGAATCGCGTGTCAAAATATCTTCGGCGGATTTATATTTTCCGGCGGCATAAATATCGGCCTCGATTCCGAGTTTATCGAGCGTTCCTTTATAAAAAGTGACCTCGCCAAGGAGCCCGGTGATAGCGAGATCATCCACCCGATGCATGGCGATCTCATCTCCGCTTGAAGCCAGGTAATAGCTGCCGTTACCGGGCAGGTAGCCAAGATAAAACAATACCGGCTTGCCTTTATCCCGGAAGGAATGGAAGATATTGCGCAATTCCTTGATCTGCGCCCATCCAAGGCGAGGTTTCTTCAGCTCGACATATACACCACCGATTATCTTATCATCAACAGCACGGTTGAGGTTCTGCACAAGATCTAGAAACGTAGTCCGCTCGGGTGCCAGAAAGAAATCTTTTTCATCGGTTTCAGGGTATAAGCCTGAGAGAGTCAGCTTCAAAAACTTTTTTTTTACAGGAAATACCCAGCCCCTGGGACGATAGCTATAACCGCTGTAGAGCAATCCTGACCAGTCACGGCCATCGTTGGTATAAGTATGGTAGGTGCCGATCTGATTATATCCAAAACTGAAGTTAATACCAAAGCCGAAGTTGCCATCTTCATCTACGGATCCCAGTATTCCGATGCCATCATTGATCTTCAGATTGATAAAGCCCCTGAATATGCCATCGGAAAATGATTGTCCTCCACTCCATGACCAATTGGCAGAAAGCGTCAGCAGCTCCTGCAGCGGCCGGAATCCGGCGGACAACTTATATTCAACGTCGGTCTCCTCTCCGGCGAACTCCATTTGTCTGAGATTTTCCGCCAGGAAGCCCAGCGATATTTCTCTGCTGTAACGCCATAGAAGCCCCAGATTCCAGAAGTGATCATTGTGATAGGGATTACCGTCATCAGTTTTCATGAACTTATATGTTATTCCGGCATAGAGACCCTGTGATATATGGCTCGAATACCCTATGGTGAAAGCATTGATGGCATTATCAACCGAAAGCCGATAATTCTGGTATGCCAATCCAAGGCCATTGCGGGCAAACAAAATGGTGTTATCGCCGGTAAATTTGTCCGAGTTGAATGAATGCAGATACATCAATTCCATATCCGGATTGACCCTGAGGGCAGCGGGATTCTGGAAAAGGGAGAGAGTTCCAAAGGTTACGGCCGCGGAATATTCCGGCAGTGGATAGTATGGGTATGGGTACCTTTCGGATGCCAGAGAAGCCGGCAGAAGCCATAATATAATAAAGACAACAATAACCTTTTTCACATCCGCCTCCTTATCAGTTTAAATATATATAGAAAAGAGGATGGGCTCTATCAACAAAAACAAATAGGCAGGAAAATTCTAGAAGTCTTTGCGGCGTACAGTGACCTTACCGGTGCCGCGGGTGTCGACTACTATACGTGAATCGTGGCGAAAGGTGCTGGCGATCAGGGTGCCCCAGTCAACCTGCTCGGTAACCAAGGGGACACCTGACATTTCAATTTCGCCGTCATCGGGATCGGTGGTTATATTAAACTCGGCCTGGATATCACGCGGTAACAAGAGCTGAACATCAGCGGCCTTATTTATTATTTCCAGACGGGAATCCCTGATTTCCTCCACCTCGACATAGATATCGCTATTAATCCCCGAGTTGGAAATAAATGCTCGAGCGCCGTTCAGAAGAGAGAGCTTTTCGAGAGTGATCCTGCCCTCACGTGAGATACACCTCAGCTCATCACCGGTGAATCCATCAATAGAAATAGCTCCGCGTTCATTCTCGAAAGTGGCAATGCCGATGCCAGTACCCGTATCGAGATTTCGGGCGGTTATATTTGCGCCTTCCCCCTCAACCAGCATGGGACCTTCAATATCTCGCAATATCATGGTGCTGTTAGTCGCTCTGACTGTGAGTCCCAGATCGATACGAGAGACCCTGACTTCATCATAATAATCCCCGGTCACATATGCCTGCGGGAAGGGCCCTCTGATACTGAGATAATAGCCCACAATGCTGTCGATACTTATTGAAAATTGCCGGGGAAGATATATCTCACATTCGATCTGGCCGGAAAGGTTGGCTGTTTTGCGCCAGGGAGCGTCGCGGGGAGCATCGGCTGATATTATCAAGCTGTTCTCTTTGACCTCGTGATTTAACGAAATCTGAGGCGCAAACTCCTCCGCCTGTTCACGTGAATTAGCATAGAGTACCTTATGATATATAATTTCAATACTGTCAGAATCAGTGGAAGAGATTTCCAGGCGTCCTCTGAGGGCCGTGGATGACTGGAAAATCAAATCTGCAGTTGGAGCGAATTCATCGGGGCCCAGAAAAAGACGAATCTCATCGGTCTCGTAGTTATTATCAGAGATTGTCCGTATGCTCTCGGTCTGTGACCTACCTGAAGGACAGGTGAACAGGAGCAGCAAAAGTATGTAAATATAAATCTGTTTCATAATCCAGTTTACGATACTAATATAGTAAGTTCCAAATGCATTTGACAATACTATTTTATAATCCCCATCCTCTCGGAAATCCGCTGCGCTAAAATACTACCGGCAACAGGAGCGGATAGCGATTCGACCTCATTGGAAATCGGGATTCGTACCAGTTTGTCGAGCTTATATGCTAAATCATCGGCAAGACCAAAAGCCTCATGCCCGATTACAAGAGCTATGCGTGACGGTATATCTTCCATCCTTTTGATATCTTGTCCATCCCTGTCAGCCCCCCAGACAGAAAAGGAATTTTCTTTCAATTCCTTTAATTCCATAGGTATATCATTAGCAAGCTTAATCTGGGCTTTGAAAAGATATCCGG
>JAABVY010000234.1:0-347 GCA_011777135.1 Candidatus Zixiibacteriota bacterium
CGCGACTATCTCCGTGAAAGGGAGAGAAGATAATGAGTACAAAAGCACTCACGACGATTATCGTATTGATCTTTGCTTTTTTTGTCATTTCATCATCAATGTTTATTGTTGATGTTCGGGAGCATGCGATTCAATTACGAACAGGTAAGATACAAAACGCGACATTCGAGCCGGGCTTGTATTTCAAGATCCCTTTGGTGGATACCGTGCGTAGATTCGACAAACGGATATTTACCATTGATGCTCAGCCCGAGAAATTCTTGACTAAAGAAAAAGAATATCTCCTCGTTGACTATTTTGTGAAATGGAAGATAGTCGAACCATTGCCATTCTATACATCGGTCGGT
>JAABVY010000234.1:413-560 GCA_011777135.1 Candidatus Zixiibacteriota bacterium
TGATATGACCGTGGTAAGTCAACGGATGGCGCGGATTGTCAATGATGGTTTGCGTGATGAGTTTAGTACGCGAACAATACAAGAGGTGATAGCAAGTGAGCGCGGTGAGCTCATGTCTATCATGCTGCAAAAGGCGCAAGAAGAAAC
>JAABVY010000234.1:687-914 GCA_011777135.1 Candidatus Zixiibacteriota bacterium
GCGTACAGTACTCCTGGCGACTGCCTACAAGGAAGCCCAGACCATCCGCGGTGAGGGTGATGCCCGTGCGGCCAAGATCTATGCCCGGGCCTTTAATCGCGATCCGGAGTTCTATTCCTTCTATCGCAGTCTCAACGCCTATCGCATGACCTTTGGCAGCGGTAAAGATGTCCTGGTACTGCAACCGGACTCGGAATTCTTTAAGTATTTTATGCAGCAAAACCGAT
>JAABVY010000234.1:1033-1240 GCA_011777135.1 Candidatus Zixiibacteriota bacterium
CGGCGGAAAACTACAACCCTATGTCAGATAATAATCGCTGGTTATTACCGGAAGGTATCGAAGAGGTATTGCCTGAGCAGGCGGCACGGATTGAATCCCTACGGCGCGGCTTGCTGGATCTCTATCAGGTCTGGGGCTACCAAATGGTGATGCCGCCGCAGATCGAGTTTCTCGAATCCCTGCTCACCGGCACCGGCCATGACCTGG
>JAABVY010000128.1:0-407 GCA_011777135.1 Candidatus Zixiibacteriota bacterium
CTGCGATATTGAATTCCGGTGCGGTCGATCGCCAGACCCATCTCACCCCCAAGGGCATCGATTTCCTTTACAAGATGTCCCTTGGCCTGACCGCCAATAGCAGGATTACAGGACATTTGACCGATCGTATCCTTCCTGAGGGTAACCATCAAGGTCGAACATCCCATCCTCGCTGCTGCAAGTGCGGCCTCGGCTCCGGCATGACCTCCGCCGGCAACAACTATGTCGTAATTCAATATTGTCATAGCTTCATAATATATAATACAGAAAATAGCCTGTTTTTGGTTTGTGGCAAGTTCAAAATGCCGATAAAAAATATATATGTTTCACGTGAAACATCTTGATTTCAGTTTGCATGGCAATTATTTACCGATGCAGAATTGAGAGAATATTTTATTCAGGATATC
>JAABVY010000128.1:436-1268 GCA_011777135.1 Candidatus Zixiibacteriota bacterium
AGGAATTCGTAACTGGCCTTCCCCTCCAGGCCCCGCTCGACTTTCTCCAGAAACTCGAGCCCTTTGCGAAGGGCATCGCGATGTCGGACATTTGTTATGATGGTCTCGTCTTTGATACCGGATTTCTTCACAATGCCGGCGGATTTGATGATTAAGTCTCGAAGCTGCTCCAGACCGATCCCGGTCTCTGCGGAAATCGGGAGCGGATTATACTCCGCAAGGGCTATTTTGCGAGCCTCCAGCATAGTTGCATCTATCAGGTCAGCTTTATTACCCAGGAGTATGTAATTGACCGAGCCCAGAGCCTCAGTCAGGCTCCTGATATCATCCAGGATTTCCGTATCGGTCATATCCACCAGAGCCAGAACCAGGTCGGCATTCTCTATCTCTTTTCTGGCGCGCTTTATGCCTTCCACCTCAACCACATCTCCGGTGGTACGGATGCCGGCGGTGTCGATCAATTCCACCGGAATGCCTGCTATATTAATAAACTCCGAGACAGTATCACGTGTTGTGCCCGGAATTTCGGTCACGATCGTTCGACTTTCATCGAGGAGCCGATTAAAGAGTGAGGATTTGCCGACATTGGGACGTCCCACAATCGGGAGTTTCAGTCCTGATTTTATAATTCTACCTTCTTCGTAAGATAATACCAGTCTGTTCATTTTGTCTTTTATGTTCTTGAGGTCATCGCGAAGCTTCTGGATATCAGCGTGCCCCATTTCCTCCTCCGGGAAATCGGTGTAAGCTTCCAGAAGAGCCAGGAGATTTCTGAGCTTATCTCCCAGAGAAATTACCGTCTGGGAGACATTTCCTCCCAGTTGTCGGGCTG
>JAABVY010000128.1:1301-4416 GCA_011777135.1 Candidatus Zixiibacteriota bacterium
CTCCCCAGGGAGAGCATGACGAGCCCCAAATTTGAGGCACAAATCGAGAATCTTTTTCGCCACCAATGGCCCGCCGTGGGAGCTGATTTCGATAACATTCTCGGCAGTATAGGAATTCGGCGCCCACATCACTGTCAGGAGAACCTCGTCGACAAAATCCAAACTGCTGGGATCGATGATTTTACCGAAATGTACAGTATGGCTGCTGGCTTCCGATGGTCTTATTTTTCCCTGGAATATCATGTCTCCTATAACCTTCGAGGATTTTCCAGATATACGCACCACGGCGATTCCACCCTCTCCGGGCGGTGTGGAGATGGCGACGATTGTATCTTCGCTATATGATATCATTCGGTTTTAAGAGCTAATTCTCTTTGTTGCTGTGGTTTTCTGATAAGTAGCGTCTCCAGCACCGATAGTATATTAAACATCGTCCAGTACAAAACAAGCCCGGTTGGGAAGCCCTTGAACAGGAAGAAGAATACGATCGGCAGGATGTACACAAGCATTTTCTGCTTGGGATCCTGCATGGTCATCTTCTGCTGCAGGAACATGGTCCCCGCCATTATTATCGGGAGGATCATGGTCTGATCCGGTTGCGAAAGATCATTCATCCAGAAGACAAATTCAGAACCGCGCAAAAGAATAGTATTTCTGAATACAGTGAAGAGTGCGAAGAAGATAGGGAGCTGGGGTAGCATCAGAAGACATCCGCTCATCGGATTGACCTTGTTCTCCTTCCAGAGCTTCATGATCTCTGACTGCATCTTCTGCGGTTCTTTTTTATATTTCTCCTGCAACGCCTTGAGTTTTGGCTGCAACTCCTGCATTTTCTTCATAGACTTGAGACTGCGTGATGTCAGCGGATAGAAGATGACCTTCATCAGGATACTGAAGATAATGATAACGACGCCATAATTGTGGAAGACGCCATAAAGTACCTGCATTAACCATAGGATAAATAAGGAGATAGAGCTAATAATCGGCCATCCGAGATCGACAGTGTCCTCAAATCCGCGGTTATAGCTTTTCAGAATGCTGTAGTCAATCGGACCCACATAAATCATATATCTATCAAATAGATCGGATTTGCGCTGATGGATTTCCATTTCAGCCTGCACACCTATTTTCTTCATCCCGGGTTGGCCGGCCTTTTCATTGACGCTGATTTCACGTCCTTGAATCCTGACCCCTTCGGGAGCGCGATCCGGGACTATTCCTACAAAGAAATATTTGGTTTTGGTTGCAATCCATTGCAGATTCCCCTCGATTTCCTGAGACATCTGACCGTTCTGGAACTTGTTATAATCCTCTAAGCCTGTGTCCCACATAATATAAGCTTTGAAACTGTTGAAGTCGTCCTGACGGTTCTTTTCGGTCGATTCCAGCCCCGGCTCCCAGCCGAAATAATAATAGCGACCCAGATCAAAGGCAGCCGCATTCTGGAAATCCAGTCTGGTAGAGAAATCATAACGGTCAGCGTAGAATTCATATTCGACCGTGATGCTGCCCTGATTCCCCAGGTTTGCAGTGAAATCCAGCTTGTCCTTATTTCCGCCTGATATCCTGATATTGTTTTTGCTTGGAATGAAAATGATTCTATCAAAATAGAAACTGTCTCTGGCGTCCGGGAACTGGAATTTCAGGGCTGCCCGGGTCCAGGGCGGCACCATATCGATCATGGTTGTATCGCCATTATTATAGTTATAGTTCTTGAACTTGAAGCTGACAAGACTGGCCCCTCGGGTGGTAAATTGAGCTATATATTTGTCTGTTTCGACCCGCACAGTATCAACCCGGAGGGTATCGAACCTGGCAAACAGCGAATCCTCCTCCAGCGGTTCAAGTATCTCAGCTGTAGCTGTATCTGTTTGATCTTCATACGCTTGCGCCTCCTCGCCGGTTGCCTCGCGAACTGCCAGAGTATCCTGCTCAACTGGCGTCTGCGGCTGCGGTTGGGGCGTTTGCTGGGACATCCAGAAAAACCAGGCCACGAACATGAGGCCAATTATTATCAGAGCGATTACGGTGGTGCGATCCATAAAGTTACCTCACGGGATCATACCCGCTTTTCCTTGAAAAGGGATGACATTTCAAAATTCGCTTGACGGACATAAATATACCTTTTAGTCCATATTTATTCAGGGCATCAATAGCATAATTGGAGCAGCTTGGATGAAATCTGCATTGCGTCGGAAAAAGTGGAGATATTGCCACCTGATATATTCTGATGATCAAAATTAGCGGATATGCCAGAATCTTACCGAGCCTGTGCAAAATCGAGTAAATCCTTTTCTATATTTTCAAAGAGAGTCTCATCGCCGGGATCGAAAATGGCTGAAATAACCAGATGTCCACTATTTTTGAATTTGCCTTTATTGGTGCGAATGACCTCTCTTATAATCCTCTTAATCCTGTTTCTTCTTGGAGATGATCCAATATTTTTCTTAACTTTAAGGGCAATTTTTAAAGGCAGACTGCCGGAACCATAATGATATATGACGAGGCATCTGCCTTCAAATTTCTTGCCGAATCTGAAAACCCTCTTGATCGCCAGGTCTTCCTTGAGAGAATATTCTCGTCCGAAGCTCTGGTCCCCCTTACTTTTTAGTGACCTGCGGCGAGAGGCGCTTGCGCCCTTTCGACCGGCGTCTTTTGAGGACTTTCCGCCCATTTTTTGTAGACATCCTTTTTCGGAAGCCGTGATCGTTCAGGCGTTTTCTTCGCGATGGCTGATATGTTCTTTTCACAATTCACCTCTTCTTTAAAAACCATTTATAATAGCAAAAACCGGACTTTTGTCAAGCGGTTTCAATTCTTTTTCTTGACATTGTAATCTATTAACTATAAAATTTTGGAAATCCTTACGATAATTGAAGTAGAATATAAATGAAGGGACATATTATGCTCAGAAACGTATCGATCTCAATATTTTTGCTTTTGGCTTTTCTCCTGGCAGGCTGCAGTGACGAACTTATTGACGGCCAGGTTGAAAGCGACTTTACTATCAACGGCCTGTTGTTTCACAATCCAAACGACAATACATCTTTCGCCTATGCCTTTATTCTGGAAGACGGCGAGACGATTCCAGGATTAACGAGTTATCTGGTGACCA
>JAABVY010000128.1:4441-6536 GCA_011777135.1 Candidatus Zixiibacteriota bacterium
TTTTCTGGGCCGGGGAGGATTTCGGGGATTTCTTTTTCAGCAAGACAATGGATATAACAGATACTTTCAGCGTTGAGGTGACTTTCCCGGCCACCAGAATTTACTCCGGTGGCAATGTTTCCATTCAATGGGATCCGCCCAGCGCGGAGTTCGACTATTTTGTGACTATTGACCCGCCCTCTGATGCCGCCTCACCATTTGCCGAATTTGCCAGTTCCACCAATGAATTCGTAATTGGAGCCGAGGCCTTCACAACAAGCACCGGCCAGAGGGTGACGGGAATCTATTATATATATGTGGTGGCCTATTCCGAAACATTCTATTCCGATGCTCTGATTGAGGATGATGATCATATATTCTTCCCTTATCCTGACACCGGGTTCGTGAATAACATCGATCTGGTTGACATAAAAGGGAGATTGGGTTCGGCCATTATTTCATTCTACGATTCGGTTACAGTTATAGCACAGCCCTGATGTCGAAGCAAGTATTTAACGAGATTAAGGATTTAGCGACCGAGTCCGTGAATAAACGGACTCGGTCTATTGATATGTTGCCCACCCGCAAAGTACTCGAGCTTATTAATGCCGAGGATCATCAGGTAGCTTCCGCAGTCAAAAAAGTAATCCCGCAGATTGAGAAAGCGGTCGAGCTCGTGGTGAAGTCTTTCAAGTCCGGCGGACATCTTTACTACATCGGCGCCGGTACCTCCGGGCGGCTGGGGGTGCTGGATGCTTCCGAATGTCCCCCCACATTCGGTGTGAAACCGTCGCTGGTGCAGGGAATAATTGCCGGCGGCAGGCGAACGCTGGTCAGGTCCAAAGAGGGGATCGAGGATGACGCCGAAGCGGGCGTAAGGGATATAAAGAAAAAGAATGTCTCTTCCAATGATACTGTGATTGCAATCGCAACCTCCAATCGGACACCGTACACATTGGCGGGATTGAAGCAGGCCGGGAAGATGGGCGCGAGCACTGTCTTTTTGTGCTGCAATCGCAAAGTCAGGCTTCCGTTTAAGCCTGATATTATCATAAATCCGATCACCGGGCCGGAGGCGATTGCCGGTTCGACACGTATGAAAGCAGGAACTGCCACCAAGCTGATTCTCAACATGATCACTACAACTGCAATGGTAAAAATCGGCAAGACATATGGAAATCTCATGGTTGATCTGCAGGCTACCTCTGAAAAACTTGTACAGCGATCGATTAAAACCCTGATGACTGTCTGCGATTTAAAATATAGTCAGGCAGAAAAGCTGCTGGAGCGCGCCGAGGGGCATGTCAAGTCCGCTATCGTCATGCATTTCAAGCAGACAGATTTGAAAAAAGCAAAAGAATTATTGCGTTCTGCTGATGGCCATCTGAGCCGGATACTGAAGTGGGTATAGATATTTGTGTGCGGCGTATCTCCCGATGCGCCGTGAGTCATATTATATATTGACAATCAAGGCACATCTGAATTACTTAAAATATCTGATCTTCAACAACGCACTTCGCTCCAGGTCCTTTCTCAATTGAGGCATGATATGTTACTTCGATATTTTGTTTTGCTGCTTGCAATCAGTCTTCTTCTTCCGGGATGCGAGAAGCAAGATGAGCCAGCGGCAGTAGATATAGCGGCTGAAAAAGAAGCGGTGGATGATGTTCTCGTTGCCTATATAAGCAGCGTGGAAAATGAAAACATGGCAGATTATGCGCAAAATATTGGTCATGATCCCGAAATGGTGAATTTCGGGGCCNNTCTTGAGGTTGTCATGACAAATCAGAACGAAACGCTGGATAATATTCAAATTGAAGAAAGTGATCCCAGGATACACATCAGTCCCTCCGGTGATTTAGCCTGGGCTACATCGCTGTGGCAGTTTCATGCGACTGCGGGTGCGGACACCATGAATCTCCCGGTGAGATGCACATGGGTTTTGCAGAAACAGGATGAGCAGTGGAAGATTGTACATTTTCACAAATCACTGCCGGCGGGTTGATATTAAATCTGGATTAGTATAACACCGGAATTGGACTTCCGATCCGAGATATCATTTTGAATGCGGTATTCAGAGTATGTCAAATAAATCTAACAGAGTTTTATGGTCGGT
>JAABVY010000128.1:6547-14930 GCA_011777135.1 Candidatus Zixiibacteriota bacterium
AAGCGGTTCCTTTCCATGTCGAAAATCTCGGTCGTGATTCTTTCTAACAGGTAGCGGTCATGGGAGACCAGTAAAACAGTGCCGTTATAATTTTCGAGTGCTTCCTCGAAAGCCTCTCGCGCCGACAGTTCGACGTGATTTGTGGGCTCGTCGAAAATCAGAATATTGAAATCACTGAAGAGTATTTTCGCCAGCGCCACCTTACTCCGTTCGCCCACACTTAATTTGCCTATTTTCTGGTGAACCATATCACGTCTAATATTCAATCGCCCGAGAATTATTCTGGCCATAGTCTGTTCAGCATATCGACCCTGCAGGACCTCCTCGAGAATTGTCTTTGACGAGTCCAGGTTTTCATGTTCTTGCGAATAATATCCGATTTTTACTCTGGGCGCCCATCTGTATGATCCGCTTGATGCCTTCTCCAGCCCATTCAATATTCTCAGCAGAGTGGTTTTACCGCAGCCGTTGGGACCAATAATACCCATCTTGACACCGTTTTTGACATTCATATTCAGATCATCGAATACCGGATGATCACCGAATCTTTTTGCCAGTTTCTCAGCGGTGAGAACGACAGGATTTTTGAGTTCATCCCCATGCAAACTGATCCGGCGCTCCTTTTCTACAAATGGTTTTTGGGCCTCCTCCTTTTCGATCATCATGCGGATTCGCTTTTCCAGCCGTTTGGCCGGCATCATCGCTTTTTTGGCTTCATTGCCAATCGACTCATAGACCGGAGCATTACCCTCCTTGCCAGTCTGCGCCTGGTGGCTGGCCGAGGCTTGACGGCTTAGCTGAGCAGCCTCTTTGAGCTGTCTGATCTTCTTCTTCTGCGATTCATATTCACTCTGGAGACGTTTGCGTTCTTTTTCCTTATATTCTTTATAGAAAGAGTAATTGCCGCTGAAAACAGTGAGATCTTTGTCGTATAGTTCCCATATCTCGTTAACACAATTATCCAGAAAGCGGCGGTCATGGCTGACCGCTATAAATGGTATCCCGCAATTTTGCAGATATTCCTCCAGCCAACTGAGAGATTTGATTTCGAGATGGTTGGTGGGCTCATCCAGTAGCATCAGCTCAGCCCCGCAGAGAAGCAGCGAGGCCAATGCAACTTTGGTTTTCTCGCCGCCGCTTAATTTAGACAGCTCCAGACTCAGAAGACTGCTGTCGAGATTAAAACCGGCCATGATCTTCTCGATCTCGATTTCAAAGTGATCGATTCCGAGTTCGTAATATTCAGAAATTAGATTGGCATATTCGGGGGATGATTGATCGGCCTGTTTCAGACTATTATTGATCTGATGGAATTTCGGACGGGACTGCCAGAGATATTCTGACATGGTACGTGAATCATCAAGTGTAATTTCTTGTGGAACATATCCGGTCTTGACATCTTTGGAAATCGATATATTTCCGCTATGCGGCTCCCTCTCACCTGAAATAAGGCGAAGCACTGTGGTTTTACCGCAGCCGTTATTGCCGATCAGGCCGATTCTGCTTTTATCATTGACAGAGAATGAAATATCAGTCAGCACATCCTCGGTCTGGCTTTTATAGCAGAAGCTTATTTTATTTGCACGAATGTATTCCATATATGAAATCCGGTTATGGATATAATTTGCCATTAAATTTGAATGGAAAAAAGGTCGGCCCGGAAGCATTCCGGATAGAACGAATATTTCTGATAGCTTAGAACATTCTGATCTTAATATAAGCTGATTTTGTGAGTTGGCAACAGGAAATTAGGCAGTCTGATAATGGCAACTGTGAGCATGTGTTCAGTCGAGGGGCCACAATTAGGCCGCAGACCGAATAAAGACCATTGCTTACGGTTCGGTTTAATCAGAGTGACTCCAAAAACCTGATCACTAAGCTGGAGGAATTATCTGCTGCGACCTCAAAAAATATTTCCAGCTGTTCACCTGCAGTCTTGGTTTCTGCTCCGCCCGCAAGGTCTGAAGCTGAACGGAAAATGATAAAAGGTACATCATTGACATAACAGGTCTGTGCGATGCCCGAGGATTCCATGTCGACAATTAGAGCATCAAAAATTTCATTCAGCCAGAGCCGTTTCTCCTTGTTGTCAATGAATTGATTCCCGCTGACCCCTGTCCCGCCGATGACAATGCGAGGCCTGTGCCCTCCGATCGAATCCAGCACAATCTCATCCAATCCCGCGGTTTTGGCAAAAATGCTGTCATCAACCTCGAAGAATCTCATCCGTATCATGCTGTCTGGTTCAGGAGAATATACCACCGGATTCATCACAACCATGCTGTCCGGTCCGATATACATATAGTCATGCGTTGCCCATTTATTACATATAACTATATCTCCGATATTCACACTCGTGTCGAGGGCCCCTGCAATTCCTGAAAAGATGACAGCTTTGGGGCGGTAGAGATCGAGCAGCTTCTGCAAACGCATAGAGGCATTCACCAGACCCATGCCGACCTCAGCCAAAACAATCTGCTGATCTGCCAGGAAGCCGCGCTGGACATCTCTTCCCAGCACTGTATCGACCTCCTCAATCTCCATCTGATCGATCAGAAGCCTACCCTCGGCATCAATAGCATATAACACAAGATATGGCTGGGGAAGATCGGCCTCCTTAATGCAGGATATGTTTGCAGCGAATGCCGCAATAAGCAGGATTGAAAAAGATAATATTATCAAGCGGTTATTAGTATCCAAAATATCCTCCCCTGATTTAAATTTAATGGTAAGTTAAGATAATCGTTCAGGTGTGGTAATACAAGATTTTAGTCGTTCTGGTCGGCCCCAAGCGGCAGATCGTAGACACGGTAGGTACGATACTTTTTAGCCCCAAGGAGCTCTGCGGCGCGGATCATGAGCTGATTGTCCTCCAGCACCCATGAAATCTCGGCCCACTCATATCCTTTAGCGTAGGCCTTGTTGAATGTATCCAGATAGAAGATATTGTCGATACCGCGTTTCTGGTATTCGTGCTCGATTCCCATTGTGATGACGCGTATAGAATTTATCTTATTCTTGATCTTTGTGTGCCAGAGGAGTTTCAGTGCTCCAAAAGGAAAAAGCCTGCCTTTGGCATAGGGTAGAATCTGATAAATATTTGGCAGCGCCATGGAAAAGCCGATAGGGTTACCATCAACCTCGGCGATGAACACCAGATCGGGATCGACGATCTGCCTCATATCGCGGGCGATATGCAGAAATTCATCATCCGGGAGTGGTATGAAGCCCCAGTTCTTGCTCCAGGCATTATTATAAATCTTGTTTACGATTTTAAGCTCGTTGTCGAAATCCTTCAGGTCGAGATTGCGAACACGAACATTCTCCTTCTTACGGATTCGTTCCACAATCTTCTCTATCCTCTCGGGAGGTTTGTTTTCTCTGGTAATCTCGAAGGCGTATAGATCCTTGGCCTTCTGAAATCCGAAACGGTCCATGAAGCTGATATAATACCTGGGGTTGTAGGGCATGTTTATCACCGGGGGAGAATCAAAATCATCGATGATGAATCCCAGCTCATAGTTGGTTGAGAAATTGGTCGGCCCTCTCATTACAGTCAGCCCCTCTTTCTTGAGCTCGATCAGGGCCACACGGAAAAGCACTTTGGCTACCTGGTAATCGTCAATGCATTCGAAAAAGCCAAAAAACCCGACCGTATCTTCGTGGAAAGCGTTGTGATTGAAATTGACTATGGAGGCGATACGCCCCGCAATCTTGCCGTCCTTTTCAGCCATGAAGTAGCGCACCCTGGCATAGCGAAAGAAGGGATTTTTATTCTTGTCGAAGAAGTCCCGGCGTTCGGAAATCAGGGGCGGCACCCAATTCTCATCATTGGCATAGAGCTTGAAAGGGAATTTGATGAAGCGGTCCATGTCCGCAGAGGACTTGACCTCTATAATAGATATATTTTCGAAACCCATAGGTTAATTTAAATGAGGCTGAGTTTTTTGCCTACCTTCTCGAATGTTTCCAGAACAAAATCGAGCTGCTTGTCAGTATGAGTTGCGGTGTATGACGTCCTGATCAGGGCATTGCCCGGATTGACTGCCGGAGCAATGATCGCATTGGCAAAAATTCCCGCATCGTAAAGGGCGCGCCAGAATTTAAAACAGGCCATATCCTCGCCGATATAAACCGGTACAATAGGCGTTTCGGTACTGCCGATAGAGAAGCCCAATGAACGCAGCCCGTCCCTCATTTTTTTGCCATTCTCCAGGAGCATCTCCCGACGTTCCGGTTCAGCTTTTATGATCTTCAGGCATTCCAGTACGGCGGCAACTGCCGAGGGCGGCAGAGCGGCCGAGAAAATCAACGGACGCGAGAAATGCTTGATGTAATTTATCACGTAAGCATCTGCTGCGATCACACCGCCGATGGAGGCGAACGACTTCGAGAATGTCCCCATTACAAGATCCACCTCGTCATTCAAACCGAAATGGGTGGCGGTTCCCGAACCATCTTCTCCGAGCACGCCCAGAGAATGGGCGTCATCAACCATCAGCCTGAATCCGAACCTCTCCCGAAGTTTCACCAACTCCGGAAGGTTGACTATATCGCCCTCCATGGAGAATACACCATCAACTATCACCAGCGTCCCCTGATCACCATTGTTGCGCGACATCAGAATCCGTTCCAGATCCTCTATGTCGTTGTGCTTGTATTTCAGGGTCTTTCCGAAGGCCAGACGACAGCCGTCGACAATGGATGCATGATCGGAACGATCCGCCAGGATCAAGTCGTTCTTGTTGACCAGGCATGAAATGGTACCGAGGTTGGTCTGAAAACCGGTGGAAAAAACCAGCACCGCTTCTTTTCTCAGAAACTTCGCCAGTTCTTCTTCCAGCTCCAGATGAATATCCAGGGTGCCGTTCAAAAAGCGCGAGCCGGTACATCCAACACCGTACTTCTTGACCGCCTCTCGGGAGGCCTCTATGACTCTTGGATGTGTAGTCAGCCCCAGATAGTTGTTTGAGCCGATCATGATCAGCTCTTTGCCTTCAATTATAACGGTATTTGCGGCAGCCGAGGAGATGGGGTTAAAATAGGGGTAATAACCCGCTTGTTTAACCTCGCTGGCCCGGGTGAATTCCCGGCATTTGTCGAATATGTCTCGAATTTTTACTTGTTCGCTTCCTTGCATTTCCTTATTCTTTCAATCAAAAACTTAAGGGTAATCTGACACAAGTAATTTGTCAAGAAAATTAAATCCATGAAAGAGAGTGCCAATAATAGAACTGCGCTTGTTACCGGGGCCAACGGTTTCATTGGAAGTCACCTGTGCCGGGAGCTGCTTGATCATGGATTTAGGGTGCGAGCCCTGGTGCGCAGGACCTCCAATCTGCAATTCCTTGAAAATCTTGACCTAAAGTTTGCATTCGGCGAAATAACACAGCCGCAATCTCTTACGGACGCGGTGCGCGGTGCCCATTATGTCTTCCATCCCGCAGGACTGGTAAAGGCCCGGAATCGTGAAACCTATTTAAGGATCAACAGGGATGGTACCAGGAATCTGGTTGAGGCAGTCTTGAATACAAATCCTGATATCAAGCGATTTGTGCATCTATCCTCGCAAGCAGCCGCTGGTCCATCCAGATCGATGACCGCGGTGCTGGAATCCGACAGACCTTCACCGGTTTCTTTTTACGGTGAATCCAAGCTGGCCTCAGAGAACGAAGTGCTTAAATATAAGGACAAATTTCCTGTTACCATAATAAGGCCCCCGGCTGTCTATGGCCCGCAGGATATCGATGTGTATAAGTTTTTCAGGCTGGCCAAGGCAGGTATCAACCCATCTATTGGTATCACCCCCACCTATGTCTCCATTGTGCATGTTCATGACCTTGTTAAATGTATCCGTATCGCCGCGCAAAGCGACAAAGCGGTTGGAGAGACTTTTTTTGCCTGCAACAGGGAATGGTATTCCATGGATACACTCATTCGGATTATCGGAAAGGCAGTCAACACTCAGCCGATCAAGATTGCCATACCATTACCGATTGCAAAATGTATTGCCTTTTTAATAGAACTTATTTATGGTCTGAATAACACAATCCCTCCGGTAAGCCGGGACAAACTCAAAGAACTGGCCCAGAAATACTGGATCTGTTCGGCGGAAAAAGCTGAAAGAGTGCTGGGATGGTCGGCCTCGATTTCGATCGAGGAAGGTCTGTATTCCACTGCAGACTGGTATAAAGAGAAAAGGTGGTTATAACATATGGAAATGGCAAAGATCTTTATCATTACAGTCATTTACGGCACAATTCCGCTGGTGATAGTATCTGTCATCCAGGCGATAATTGAAAGCTCGCTGAAGCTGCACCAGCAGATACCCGAAGAAAGCCGTGCAGCTAGAGGATTTGAGCTTTATCTGCTGCAGTTCGTATCGGATCTATTTTTCTTTGTTATATTGCCGACCCTGGTCTATTACTGGGTATATCCCATCATGCCCTTTTCCGGCTATAAATCCGGGGTGGCCGTGGGCATTGCCGCCTATGCTCTCGGCAGCCTGCCCTACGCCACCAGTCTCGGGCTGCGGCTCAAGCTCCCGACTCCCTTGATAGTGTCAACATTGTTCTTTAACCTCCTCAAGCTCACCGCTGCGCTTGGGGTTATAACCCATTACATGAATTACTAATATTATGCACAAATTACTTCCATTAAAAGAGCGAGAGCGCATAGCTCAGCAGTTTCCGGAATTGGAACAGAAGACCTATCTTAATGCGGCCTCACTGGGGCCATGGCCAAAAGCTTCTCGCGAGGCCGTCAGGGAAATGATTGATGAATGGAGCGGGCTGTCCGATCCTACTCCCAGAGTCTTCGATTACTGGCGCGAAACCAGGAAGGAACTGGGCCGCATGGTCAATGCTCATCCCGATCAGATCGGCTTTGCCTACAATACTTCGCATGGTCTCAGCCTGGCCGCGGCCGGAATCGATTTTAAGAAGGGGGATGAGATAATTCTATCCGATGTCGAGTTTCCGGCTAATACCTATCCCTGGACTAATCTTCGTGAGAAGGGCGCGGAGGTCAAATTCATTGAGTCCACAAATCGGCATTTCGATATCGATATTTTCGAAAAGGCCATTACCAAAAAAACAAAACTGTTTTCTATATCATATATCCAGTTTTTTAACGGCTACAGGAATGACATCCAGAAACTGGGCGAAATCTGCAAAGAACGAAATATTTTCTATATTGTAGATGGTATTCAGGGTATGGGTAATGTGCCCATTAATGTTCAGGAATGCCATATCGATCTTCTGGCCTCCGGCGCTCACAAATGGCTGCTTTCGCCGGTTGGATGCGGCTTTTTCTATCTTAGCAAAACCCCCAAAATCGAGGTCAAACAGGGTTTTGCGGGATGGTTCGGGGTTGATTGGAAACAGGATTGGACAAATTTGCTGAGGCATGACCTGAAACCCCGTAAGTCAGTGGAGCGCCTCGGCTTAAGCGCGATACCGTACCTCCAGATGTACGCTATGCGCAATTCCATCAAGCTCATCAATTCAATTGGTGTGGAAAGAATCTATCGGCATAACCTTGCCCTGACTGACAGGCTGATTGATTACCTGGAAACCAGCAAATATTACAAGATTGCATCCAGCACAGAAATGCAGCACCGATCATCTATATTCTCTTTCACCTGTCCGGATCCCCGGAAATTGTATAAGTATCTGGTAGATAAGAGAATAATCTCTTCATTTCGCGAGGGCTTAATCAGGATCTCGGTGGATTTTTACAATACTCCGGAGCAAATTCATGCTCTCCGCCAGGCTCTGCACGATTACTCCGGCTCTGCTAAGTAACTATTTTGGTGGGATTTTCAGCAAATTTACTTCCAAAAATTTACTTGACAAGCGTATCATAGAGAGGTATATATTTTTTAAACCTGTCTATGGATTATATGGACGAGACTAAGTACGTAAAAGATTATTCAACTTTCGAGCAGGAATATGTGGAGCTGATTTACGCTCTGCAGAAGAAGCGTCCGGTGGCNNTCCGGTGGCGCGTATAAAAGATATTGCCCGCCTTCGAGATGTGGCTTCGCCCACGGTTACTGTGGCGGTTGATCGGCTCAGACAGGTCGGGCTGGTGCAGCATGAGAAATCGGGCTATGTCACTTTGACCGATGAGGGTCTGCGTCTGGCCAAGCGGCTCGAGAGACGGCATAATCTGCTGCGCGAATTTTTTCAGAAAATCCTTGGGGTTGAGGAGGATATAGCGGAAACCGACGCCTGTAATATCGAGCATATATTGAATAAAGCATCCATCGACAACCTGGAGCGCTTCCTGGAATTTGCCAAGGAACACGAGGGTGATAACGGCAACTGGCTGGCGGAATATATAAACAGGATAAAATAAATATTATTTTTTTCTTGACAAG
>JAABVY010000322.1:0-717 GCA_011777135.1 Candidatus Zixiibacteriota bacterium
ATGGATATACTCCTTCAGCTTTTATGCCCATTCCAATACGCCTTTTCGCCATGCCCAAATCAAACCTGCCAGCAGGATCAGGATGAAGATGATCCCTTCAAAAACTGCAAATAAAGGCAGGACATCAAAGGCAACTGCCCAGGGGAACAAGAAAATTGTTTCAATATCAAATATCAGAAAGATCAGGGCAAAGATGTAATATTGCACTTTAAACTGGACCCAGGTGTCCCCAACTGTCTCCATACCACATTCATATATCGAAGCCTTTATGCGGTTAGGTTTTTTCGGAGCTACTAATTTAGGAAGGATTACTGCGATTGTCGGGACCAGAAAAGCAATGATCACAAATAAACCGATATATAACCAGTTATCTAACATTGAATCTCCTCGTTGACATTAAAACAACTCAAAACGGTTGTTGGTTTTGAGTTGTTGTTTCAGAAAGTAAACACCATTGAATACATAGATACCAGTGATAAAATTCAATAGGTCACATTTTACCATAATTATTCGTACTAAAAAGTACAAATACTGATTTGTTTCACCAATGATAACCCAAAAAACTGCTTATAGATGCAGGGTAATTCTTATTCAATGGATATTTGTGCGGGTCGATTTGTGAAATAACAACAAATTTGCATAAACAAGGAAAAGTCTTTATATGTATGAAGATCCATCCACAACTCCTGTGGTACCGCCGGATAAACAATTACAACA
>JAABVY010000322.1:757-1512 GCA_011777135.1 Candidatus Zixiibacteriota bacterium
TTAACCAATCAAATCAAAGATCAATTGCTGCAGGATCATCTGTCCATACCAACAAATATCTTGAACAACCTGACACAAATCAGTGGGAAACTGAACCGGATTAGTCGACAAATCGCCACAACTGAAGACCGGGAACAGAATTTGAAAGCACTCGCAGATATTGCCAGTGTGGTCAATTCAACCTTAGAAATCAACGAAGTTCTCAGGATTGTGATGGACACGATCATCCGACTGACAGGTGCCGAAAGAGGTTTCCTGATGTTGGCTAAAAAAGAAGGCGGTATGTCAATCCGTACCGCCAGAAACTGGGAACAGGAAACCATCCATCCATCTGAATTTGCGATAAGCAAAACCGTTATCCGGGAAGTCGTTGAACATGGAAAACCTGTTGTTACAACCAACGCGCAGCTAGATCCCAGGTTTGGAGAGCAAAATAGTATTATTTTTCATAACCTGCGTTCGATCCTGTGTGTACCACTCAAAGTCAAAGGAAATATCACAGGTGTGATCTATGCAGATAATCGTGTCAAAACAGGAACTTTCACCAAGATTGAACGGGATTTGTTAGCCAACTTTGCTGACCAGGCAGCAGTAGCGATCGAAAACGCCAGGTTGTTCGAATCCATCCAGTCAACATTAGCAGAAGTATCTGCATTGAAGAACTTGATGGATAATGTTTTTGAATCGATTACGAGTGGGCTGCTGACTGTGAACGTCCAGAATCAAATTACTTTATGCAATAGCTCAGCTGAGGA
>JAABVY010000322.1:1577-1888 GCA_011777135.1 Candidatus Zixiibacteriota bacterium
CGGACAGGCCCGTTCTTGGCATAGAAATTTCCCCAAACCTCCCAGATCGCGGCGAAGTTGATCTGGCGATCAATTTAGCTCCTTTAAGAAATGAGAACCGGGTTACCCAGGGTGTCGCCATCGTAATAGATGATGTTACCGAGACAAGACGATTACAGGGGCAAACTCAGCTATTTGAAAGAATGGTGTCACCGGCAGTAATCCGCCAGTTAAATCCAAATTCAATCCAGCTTGGTGGAAAAAGGGCAGAGATCACGACATTGTTCGCTGATGTTCGGGGCTTCACAACTTTCAGTGAAGAAGTCGACCCG
>JAABVY010000322.1:1932-3162 GCA_011777135.1 Candidatus Zixiibacteriota bacterium
CCTGGAGCATGAAGGAACAATTGATAAATTCTCAGGGGATGGGATCATGGCCTGGTTCAACGCTCCAATCACCCAGCCCGATCACCCATTGCAAGCTGTCAGGGCTGCCCTCTCATTGCGGGACTCGATTAAGGACCTCCATGCTGCACTTCCAGAAAGCTTCCATATGGGTTACGGTATCGGAATTCATGGTGGGGAATCCGTCCTCGGACTGATTGGCACAGAAAAACGCTGGGATTACACAGCCATCGGTGACAGCGTGAATACTGCAAAACGAATCCAGGAAAATGCGATGGAAAACCAGATCCTGATCAGCAAATCCACCTACGAACAAGTCAAACACAAAATTGTTGCCCGGGCACTCCAATCAATTCAGGTGAAGGGTAAAAGCCAACCGATCGAAATATTCGAAGTTATCGGAGAAAAATAGATTACGAAAGACGGTCGAGTATCAAGTTCTGGTAATTGTCCGCAAACAATGCCGGCATTCCACCGGTATGCCAGAACAGGATCGTTGAATTTTTTTCAAAGAAACCAGTTCTCAGGAGATCGATCATCCCGCTCGCACACCGACCCGTGTAGACCGGATCGACAATCATCCCTTCAAGGTCAGCGAATAGTTGGATCGCCTCGACCTCACCTGCACCCATTACCCCATAACCTTCACCCACATAATCGTCCAATACGAAGATATCTTTTTTATTGACTCGATGATGTTTCTCAATCAGGTCGCAGACCTCGTTGGCTAAATGATGTACAGTTTCGCTCAATTCTTCCCGACCAGGGCTAACTGATATGCCGATTATTTTGCCGGAATAATCTGCTATCGCAGCCCCAGACAGCATACCAGCTTGCGTTCCCCCGGATGATGTTGCGTGGACGATATAATCCGGCGGATCTATTTGTTCCAGAAGCTCAAAGAGTGCATATGCATATGCGGATGCTCCTGTTGGACTGGAGCCGCCATATGGAATCCGATACGGGCGGAGACCATTTTGCCAGGCTTCGTCGAATACCTCGTCCATGACCCGATCATGATTCTCATCGTCCGTGTATATGACCCTGGCGCCGAATACCCTGTCAAGGAAAAGGTTTCCACTATCCCGATCAGGTGATTCGCCTACCAATACGAGGGTGCATTCCATGCCGGCTTTTCTTGCCGAGGCAGCGGTCTGGCGACAGTGGTTTGACTGTACAGCCCCGGTCGTAATGACCATCTTCGCCCCGTAA
>JAABVY010000209.1:0-192 GCA_011777135.1 Candidatus Zixiibacteriota bacterium
AGCTCTAAAGCGATTTGTAACTGATAAAGTATACGAAAATCCTCCGGATAGAGTTCAGAAGGCGGAGATTATATACCCTGAATTCAGAGTAGCAATTATAGGCGCTGGACCCTGTGGATTGACTGCTGCGAAAGACATACTCTCACAAGGTTTTCCTGTGACAATATTTGAAGCAATGTCAGTCGCCGGGGG
>JAABVY010000209.1:256-1132 GCA_011777135.1 Candidatus Zixiibacteriota bacterium
AACGGGTGGATGATTTAGATGAGATCTTTGATGAAGGTTTTTCTAGTGTGCTGATTGCTGTTGGAGCGCATGAGGGTGTTCGATTACCTATCCCTGGTGCTAATCTGAATGGTGTCCTTATTAATACACACTTCTTGAGAGATGTGCGTCTTGGAAAATTTGATAATGGTAATCGAAGCGAGAATCAAAATTCTTTGGGTAAAAATGTATTGGTATTGGGTGGGGGGAACGTAGCGGTAGATTGTGCCCGAAGTGCAGTCAGGCTGGATTGTGAGGTACAGCTGGCATGTTTGGAACCACGGGCGGATATGCCTGCTCATACCTGGGAAGTGGATGCTGCTGAGGAAGAAGGGGTACAAGTTTTCCCAGATCGGACATTTGAAAGAATTCTGGCAGATGAAAGGGATCATGTCCGCGGCGTTGAATGTATGCGGGTTTCCTCATTCCACTTTGATCAAAGCGGCCGACTGCATCTTGAAAAAGAACCAGACAGCGAGCATATCATCGAATGTGATACGGTGATTTTTTCTGTAGGTCAGCGAGCCGGGCTGGCGTTCATCCCGGATGATGCCGGTGTTGGTTTAACGGATCAGAGAACAATTGCTGTTAACCCAAATACATTCGCAACAAGCCGCCCGGGAGTGTTCGCCGCAGGTGATAGTGTCTCCGGAACTGCGTTTGTCATTGAAGCGGTTGCAAATGGGCATAAAGCCGCAGAATCGATTGTGCGTTATTTACAGGAATTACCGCTCGAACCGGCTGCAAAACCAGATCTTCCAGTGGTCAAAATGACGCAGGCAGAGATCGAAAATCGTATCTCTATCGGGGAAATAAAGCATCAAAGCCGGGTCCCCATGCAAGAGCTTCCAGTGGAAC
>JAABVY010000209.1:1145-1456 GCA_011777135.1 Candidatus Zixiibacteriota bacterium
AACGCCTCGATAATTTTAGTGAAGTTGAGTTAGGTTACGCTGACGAAAAGGCGCAGGAAGAAGCCTCAAGATGTCTGGCGTGTGGGGTTTGTTCAGAATGCTGGTCGTGTGTTTTTGCTTGTGGTAGAGATGCAATTAACCACGAAGACGTGGAAAAAATCAGGGAAATTGATATAGGTGCAGTCGTTCTTGCTCCAGGATATCAGGTCTATAATGCTCATTTATCCGAAGAATTCGGACTTGGTCGATTTCCTAACGTGATGACATCGATCCAATATGAACGAATGTTATCGGCGAGTGGTCCTACAATG
>JAABVY010000209.1:1543-1779 GCA_011777135.1 Candidatus Zixiibacteriota bacterium
TGTTCATCGGTTTGCTGCATGTATGCTGCTAAAGAAGCGATCATGACGATTGAGCATCTGCGCTCAGAAACACATGATTCTTCGGAAAACGCCGATGTACACTGCCAGGTATTTTTTATGGATACCCGAGCATACAGTAAAGGCTATGAGGAGTATTATCGTCGAGCAGAACAAAAATACGGTGTCGAGTATACGCGCTGCCGCGTCAGTGAATTGAAAGAAGATCCGGCGACAGG
>JAABVY010000209.1:1858-2840 GCA_011777135.1 Candidatus Zixiibacteriota bacterium
TGATTCTGTAAAAAACCTTGGTCGTCAATTAGGCGTTGAGCTGGATGATTATGGATTTTGTCATACAACCTTATTCGATCCACTCCAAACCAGTCGTCCGGGAATCTTTGCGGCTGGTCCTTTCCGAGAACCGAAAGATATCCCAGAAACCGTAATGGAAGCCAGCGGAGCTGCAGCAAATGCTGCCCAATTACTGGGGCTTTCCAGAAATTCACTTACAGTTAAGCAGGAATACCCAAGCGAGCTTGACGTCAAAGGTGAAGATGCTCGTATTGGTGTGTTTGTGTGTCATTGTGGTAGTAATATCGGTGGGTACCTGGATGTACCGGGTGTCGCAGCTCATGCACGAACGCTTCCGGGTGTCGTGCACGCTGAAGATAATTTATACACCTGTTCTCAGGACACGATCTCGAACATAATCGAACAGGTGCAGGAATTAAATCTCAACCGGGTCGTTGTTGCCTCCTGTACACCGATAACCCATGCGCCATTATTTCAAGATGCAATCCGTCAGGCAGGCTTGAATCCCAATCTATTCGAAATGGCAAACATTCGCAACCAATGCTCCTGGGTACATTCGAATAATCGAATGAAAGCAACAGAAAAGGCGAAAGCACTTACCCGGATGGCAATTGCAAAAGCATCCCAACTCGAACCACTGGAGGTTTCCGAAGTTTCAGTTGAAAACGCCGCCTTAATTATTGGTGGAGGTGCAGCAGGAATGGTCTCCGCTTTTACACTTGCAGGGCAGGGATTTCCTGTTCATCTCGTTGAAAGAGAATCCCAATTGGGAGGAAATCTGCGGAATTTGCGTTATTTTGTTCCATCCAATGGAAATCGACCAGATTTTAGCCCTCAAGAGTATCTCTCCAATATGGTCAATCAAGTTGAAGAGCATCCTTTGATTAATATTCACCTGGAAACTGAACTAGTTGATACTAACGGCTTCAAAGGTAGTTTTTCTTCAATACTCGATAATCAG
>JAABVY010000209.1:2922-3142 GCA_011777135.1 Candidatus Zixiibacteriota bacterium
AACTATTAGCGGCACAGGAGGATCCGGGGCGAGGTGATGACGAAGTATCCTCAATCTTGACGCAGTGTGTTCCAAACAACGTCACCATGATCCAATGTGTTGGTCCAGCTGAAACTTTTTGCAGCAGAATATGCTGCACTACGGCGTTGAAGAATGGATTAAAACTTAAAGAGTTGAACCCGGAAGCGCAAATCACGATTCTATACAGGGATATTCGAAC
>JAABVY010000209.1:3206-3465 GCA_011777135.1 Candidatus Zixiibacteriota bacterium
GGTATCCGATTTGTACACTACGAGTTCGATCAAAAACCACAGGTAGAGCTGTTACCAGACCTTAATCCCCAGAGGTCAGCAATTCAAGTTAGGGTTTGGGAACCTCAATTGAGCCGGGAGATGATTCTAAATCCGGACCTGCTTGTCCTCTCTACACCGGTTGTACCATCGCGGGGAATGCGTGAACTGGCAAGCCGCTTAAAATTATCGACAGATATGGACGGATTTTTCCTTGAAGCTCATGTGAAACTGCGCCCGG
>JAABVY010000093.1:0-1318 GCA_011777135.1 Candidatus Zixiibacteriota bacterium
TAGTCGAAACGTTCGGACCCTGGAACAGGTCAGCCGTTGCGGCAGCCAGAATATCCATGACTTCCTGAGGATGTGAATCTACTGTCTTGATACCGAGCAGCATACCGGTCGATAAATCGACGTAGCCGCCGGCCAGACATTCCGGAATTTCACCAAGTGCCTTTGAAATCGCTTGATCTAATGACATGTATTTCTCCTTTACTGTACTTAATATATTTTAATTTTTAAATACCACCTGCTTCACTCAAGCTCGAATTTTCGAGATAAGATGCGAAGCCTTCTATGAACTTAACCTGTACATCCGACTGGACCCAACGCGGTTCAATCTTTCGTACAGCTTCCAGCGCTTCCAATGCACTCATTCCTTCCAGAACCAGTTGTGCTGCCAACAAGGTCCCGGTTCTTCCCAAACCTGCCTTGCAGTGATAAGCCACGGGCTTGTTCTCTACCATGCATAATTGAATTTCCCGGCATAAATTCAATGCTTCTTCATACTTCGGTGCCTTCATGTCCTTGATGGCCAGCCACTTGCCTTCTATATCGTATTTTTTTAATTTTTCCTTACTGAAGGGTTTCTCGGTCAGCGATACCAGGACTTTTATTCCGACCCTTTTTAATGCTCGAAGATCATGGCCCTCATCAGCAACTATCCCGGGTCTGGGAGTGCCTGCCAGCAGGCCCTTCTTCAACCATAGAAACCCTCGTGGTCCAAATGAATCACTGACATATTTTTTCGCCGACTCGGGCAACGGCGGCGGGACCGGCAAGTCAATACTGTCATCAAGTTCTTCCGGATTGGCGTCTGCCGACGGTAACAGACATGAACCCCAGATCAGGAATGATTTGGTTATTTCATTTGCCGGTTGTTTGAAAAACTTTTCAGTGGTATTGCAATCCTGAATCCAGCCGCCGGCCAGCAAAGCGGTATTATCGGAAAAATTCCTGGCCTGCTGTTGATTGTGCAATACCACCATAACGGCGGAATTTTCACCCAGTTTCTTCAGATAATTGAGAATTCGATTTGAGTCATTATGTGACAAGTCGGTTGTTGGCTCATCAACACAAAGAAGTCCGGGCTTTGAAACAGCCGCCCGGGCGATCGCCAGATGACGCTGGACAGGAATCGGTAAATCTACTGCCGGTTTTTCAAGACACCGAACCAGATCTTTGAGACCGGCCTGAATGAGCAAGCGCTTGGCAAGATCTCGCTTTTGTTTGTGTGACAGATCTTTTTTTTCCGGCAAGTCATTCAAGATGTTTTCCAGCACGCTTGCTGTAAACAAACGCATATTCTGCGAGACCAGAACCGGATACCCGG
>JAABVY010000093.1:1335-1475 GCA_011777135.1 Candidatus Zixiibacteriota bacterium
CCGAGTTCGCTGCCCCGATACGTGGCCCTACCCCAGGTGCGAAGATTCGATACCGCATTATTTATACCACAGACAGTTCGTAACAGGGTTGATTTACCCGTACCTGCCGGTCCCAGCAATGCGAATACACCCTGTTCCGG
>JAABVY010000344.1 GCA_011777135.1 Candidatus Zixiibacteriota bacterium
TCCGAAGGAGCAATACAACTCAAAACCTCGAGCGGCGGATCAGGATTCGGGATTGATCTGGGCCTGTCGGCTGAATATCGACAGGAGTGGATATTCTCGCTGGCAGTTACGAACATAATTTCTACCATTAACTGGTCAAAAGATAACAAATTGAATACTTATGTTTTTGTCTGGGAAAATCTGACTGCCGAAAACTCCGATGACGGCTCAGTGATAACTTCCGATGATATCGAGGAACCGATCGGGTCATTTTCTGAATCGCTGCCGCCGGAACTCGCCCTTGGAGCGGCCACAAAGCACAAATCACTTCTGCTCAGTTTTGACTTTAAGCAGGGTCTTAAAGATCAGGGACGTGTGTCCACGACACCCCAAATATCCCTCGGATGCGAGGCCGGATTTTTCAAATCGATTCCGCTGAGGGCCGGACTCTCTGTAGGCGGAGCCGAGGGCAGCTCGGCCGCTGTCGGCTTCGGCCTGAATATCAAATCCTTCTTTATTGATTTCGCCTATATGGCTACCGGCTCACTAATTCCAATCGGAGGTAAAGGGATGGGGTTAGCGATTTCCAGCGGCTTGAATTTCTAATAGCTTATTATAGCCATCAAAGAAATCCCGCTTGCAGATGCGAGCGGGTATTTTCATAAACAGAATCTATCTCCAGACCCCAGAGTATTGGAGATTTCCCATACTTTTTTGCAGAAGCAGCAATCGCCCATTTGAAACATCCCAGGCCGCTTACATAACGTATTGTAATTCATTGAAATAACTGCATCCAAAAAACCAATTCCTCGCCTGTCCCATGGCACTGGCTTTGCAACCTCTCTCAGTGAAAGATTCCTAATTATTCACAACGGAGGGAAAGATGAAGAGGGCTTGTGGGATCCTGCTGGCCATCATGTTTGTACTGGCGTTTATATATTGTCAGAGATCACTCGCCATGCCGCCGCATCCGGACAGGGTTGAGGAAATGGCGGTCCTGAAGGCACTTGGTGAGCCGTATATTGACTTCGATTCACTGGCTGAAGTAAGGCGTGCGAAGGGAATCGATAAACCGGGCGATATTAATATGTCAACTCTTATTGCAGCGAATGACACAATAAACATACTGGCCATATTGATTCAATTCCAGGATGACAGCGCACAGACTGCTGCCGAATATTTCGACACCCTGATATATGCCAATCGGCAGGGCAGTGTAACACACTATTACCTGGAGAACTCATACGGCGTTTTGCATATCGGCACATTGACACTCCCCTCTGAATTCGGGTGGCTGACATCATCGGAAGACGCTTCCTTTTATACGGCGGGTGGAGATAATGGCCTGGGAACTTATCCAAACAATGCCCAGAGACTGGTTGAGGAAGCAGTCGATCTGGCAGATCCCATGGTAGACTTCTCGCTATACGACAACGATAATAATAATTATGTTGACGGTTTGATTATCGTTCATGCGGGCAGAGGTGCCGAGTATTCGATGAATGAAGATGATATCTGGTCGCATAAATGGGGGATTTCCCCACGAAACAAAGATGGTGTATTCGTTTCTACATACACAATGATGCCGGAATATTTCACTTTAGCGGGTGATATGACTTGCGGCGTATTTGTCCATGAGCTTGGGCATGTTTTCGGTCTGCCCGATCTTTATGACCGTGATTACAGCTCGCGAGGATTGGGTAAATGGTCGGTGATGGCCTCGGGAAGTTGGAATGGAATTAACGGAAGCTCACCGGCTCACTTCGATGCCTGGTCCAAAATCCAACTCGGCTTTGCTACGGCCTTGAATGTCACCTCAACTATGATGGGCGCCTCTATTCCGCGGGTCGAAACAAATCCGGTAATCTACCGACTATGGACCAACGGTCTGCCTGGAACGGAATACTTCCTTGTAGAAAACAGGCAGAAGACCGGCTACGACAGCTATCTTCCGGGATCTGGATTGTTGATATATCATATTGATGACACACAGGATGATGGGTCGGGGAGCCCTGACAATGATGATGAATGGTATCCTCCTGATCATACTTCAAGCGGAAACTATCTGGTGGCGCTGGAACAGGCTGACAGCCTCTGGCAGCTCGAGCAGAATCTCTCCTATGGAGACGGTGGAGATCCATTCCCGGGCTCAGAGGGAAATCACAATTTCTCGCCCCTGACAAGACCGAATTCGAACGATTACGCGGATAATAACACATTGGTGGCTGTGACCAATATCTCCAATTCGGGACCGAATATGTCTGCAGATTTTACCGTCTCATTCGCGTCGGCCGCCGAGGATGAGATTGAAATTGAGGATGAAGTAATTCCGGAACAATTCGATCTGGCCCAGAATTCTCCCAATCCATTTAATGCTGAGACAAAGATCAGCTTTGCAGTGGCAGAACCGGGAGCGGTGAGACTAGAGATATATAACGTAGTCGGCCAGAAAATTAAGACTCTGACCTCGGGATTATATGCTCCCGGGAGATATGAGATCTACTGGGATGGCACTTCTGATAACGGCCAAGCACTGGCCTCAGGCCTGTATTTTTACAGGCTTAAAACGCTCGAAGGAACCATCTGTAAGAAGATGCTCTTAATGAAATAAACAGTCTGATGATAAGACCTGACGGGTCATCATAAATTATTTATGCTGGCCCGTTACTTCTTGTAATTTCTGCTGTAATAGTGGCGGTAATTACCGTTGGAGTTGCCATTGTTTCTACTGTAACTTCCCCTTTTGCGATTTTCTTTCTGCTGCAGCCTCTTCCCTTTCTTTAGCTGCATATAGCAGCTTTTACATCGCTTGGGTTCCTCAGTAATTCCGCGTTCGAGAAAATATTCCTGAGCGGCGACCGTAAAAACAAATTCCTCATCGCAGTCAACGCAAATCAGAATCTTGTCTGTGAGACGCTCCTCCTCCATACATCCCCCCCAACTTTGGGATAAAGAATTAACGTCGGATGTTTTTTATTTTTTCTTACTTTTTCTCAAGCCAAAAGCACGCAGGACAAGAATAAGTATTCTTTCCTTTGCAATCTTACTTTATAAATTAAAAAACAACTTTAATGTCAAGTATAAACTCTTAAAGCGGAAATATTTTCCGCCCGGTCCATGTTGTCAGTACTACAGATCAGTAACGTCTTACTAAATATAAAGCGCGTCAGCGTATCAACAGCATTTTGCGAACCATATGGAATTCATCGGCTGTCATGCGATAAAAGTAGACGCCGGTCGGCACCGGATTACCATTGCTATTGGTCGCATCCCATGTCACAGAATGATAACCCTGCGGCAGATTTTCATCCACCAGCATCTTAACGGTCTGCCCCAGGACATTATATACCTCCAGGGTCACATGACATTCACGCGGAACTGAGAAATCGATGGTTGTAATTGGATTGAATGGATTGGGAAAATTGCGTCCCAGTGTGAAATTCCCAATATTCGACTGATCGGCTAAATATGTTTCCAGCACATCATGTATCTTATCTGCCTTCGGACCAAGGGACATATTTTTCAAATGCTCGTTAATCTGTCTGAAATTCCCGGACTTTTCGGCAAGCTCATCCATAGTGAAAGCTATAGGAGTTCCCTCTATTTCGTGCGACATCCCCCAGTTAGTTTCAATTAACGCCAGATCATCATCATTAACGACACCATCACCATTGCAGTCGGCGTAACTGGCCCTGGCCGGTGTCCAGCTTTTTGCTGCCTGCCGACCCCATAGCTCTGCTTCGCTGTGTCGTGGTTCTCCGGAGAAGCCCCAGTAGATTCCAATCGGCAGCACATCCAGTTCATTAACCACGCCATCATTGTTGGCATCTCCGGGATAAACCGCAAGCCCGGTCGTGAAGATCAAAGTGTAATCGTCTTCCGGTGAATCCCCGCCCGCACCATCACCATCACCATCCAGGGTATTGCCGGCGAGGTCAGCAATCCTGCTGTCAAGAACTATCCTGATAGAATCATTTATTACAAAACCATTTTCGGGTGCGAAAGTGAGGAGATTTTTCTCAGGGTGATATGTTAATTCTCCCGTGATTGTCGCACCTGTTCTCAATGAGGACGCAGTTACCGCTCCCGGCTGCAGGCTGGCTTGACTGATGGCCTCTGAAAAATAGATACTTACAGAATCTGTAACAGCATATTCCTTTTCATTATGATAGGGGCTGGTGGAATCAACCACAGGCGGCGTCCTTTCTACAACGCCGATACCGGTTAATGGAACAGTCCATTNNCTCTATCTCACCCAAAGCATCGGGTGTGAATGAGACCAGGATCTGCCTGCTTTTATTCGCATCATCCAGAATAAAGCTGCCGGAGAAATCTATGCCATATGCAGAGGGCTCTGCATGTATGTCGGATACTTTAAGATTAAAAATCTCGGGCAGTATGATATTCGACCCAACAGTCAGATTTAAAGTCCTGGTGCTGTCTTCCTGTACCTCGCCAAAATCCAGAGCAAGAGGGGTTATTTCGATCAGAGAATCTGCGTTGGAAGAAATCTGCAGGTTCTGTGTATCGACAGGATAACCTCCCCAACCTGTAGTGATCAGTAGAAGCTCATAATCACCGCGCGAAACATCTTTGCTCATCGATACTGACATAGAAGTGCTGTCGAATAGTCTGGCTGTAGAATCCGCAAAGTCGATTCTTATCCGGCCTCTTGTCGGCTGCTCCGGAATGGATGCCTTGAATGATACCTGCCGATCAAATAAACCATACAGTGAATCGACAAAGAGATCATAACGGTAATTATATTTATCGGATTGTATATTATAAACATCTGATTCAAAGCCAAAAACTGTTACATATTCAGTTCTGGCAGACGTGTCGGGGACATCAGCGCACTGATTCAAGCACATGAGGGACACATCATATCGCCCCGGAGTCAGATATCTGTGTTCGGTATTCTGCTCCACCGATGTGTAGCCATCTCCAAAATTCCAGAGCCAGCTTTCAGGACTGTAAAGCGAGCGGTCGAAGAATTCGACAGTGAGCGGGGCGGAACCCTGACGCGGCTCAGCTGTGAAATCGGCTTCGACTCCAAGGAGCGCATTTATGTATCCTGTTTTCACTATTTCCGTTTGGCCGCAGGAATTAGCCGCTGTCAACTGCACACTATAGACACCAGGTACTTCATAGGTATGAGTAGGATTAATCTCCGTCGAGCCTGCCATATCTCCGAAGTTCCATGTATATTTTTTATCCCCACCCTGGGTCAGATTCTCAAAGTTCACTGTAAAGGGTACACATCCAGCGGTCACATCAGCCTGAAAATCCGGCACCGGTTTGCTGTCCACATGAATATAATCCGTTTTACTTATGACGACTGTTGTACAGGGCGTTACCATCTCGAGAGTCACAGTGAATATACCGGTGTCCTCATATATATGGGAAGGATTGAGGATGTTATATGCCTCTTCCCCATCCCCGAAATTCCATATTAGTGAATCATAATACCCTTTGAGGTTCAGCGCTCTGAAGTCAATCCTGAGCCCGGGACATCCATCAGTCTCGGTCAGAGTAACGAAATCGCCGGACATAGTGCAGTCAGCATATTCATCGGGACCGATATCAACCTTGCCGGCTATACTCCGGTCCTGACCCATGAAATCAAATCCCAGCATATGCGGCAGATCCTCCATGCCCATGTCAATCAATCCGGAGGCATCAGTTAAATGATAATCCCCTCCAGCAATGTCGGAAAGATTCGGATTGACGAATATGTCAGCGGAAGCTTTCGGGCATTTCGAACATCCGGTATAGGGAGTATTGTTATAGTAATTATTATTGTTATAATGCGTGATCGGGGAGTCATTCAAACCCAACCCATCGGGATTATTATCCTGAAAAATGTTGTTATAAACATATGGGTCATAGTTATATTCCACAAAAATACCCGCACCGAAATTATTGGCGGTATTACGGTAAAAGAGATTGTTATAAATATAGGCGCTTAATGATGCGATCGCGATTGCACCTCCCAATTCGGCCCGGTTGCCCCTGAAGATATTATTCTGGACCAACCAGAACGGTTCCTCACCCCGGTTGCCGTACATATATATAGCGCCGCCATGTGAATAGAATGGATCGGTTGCCCTGTTATTTTTGAAGACATTGTTATAGCATTTTATATTGCAGCTATCAGCATAAATAGCCCCGCCATTATTGGCAGCCCGGTTTCCAGAGAAAAGATTATCATGAATATCAGCAATGCTGGAGACCAGAGTAATTGCTCCACCTGAGACAGCCGCGGAGTCATTAATGAATTCATTACTGAATATAAAGACTTCCGAATTCTCAATGTAGACTGCTCCGCCGGAAGATTCGCTGATACAGTTCTTGAAACTGTTGTTTATGACCATGAGTGATTTTGTATTTCTGGCATTAATAGCGGGCCGTGCCGAAATAATATTGAAACCGTCGATTACACAGCCACCGGAATTTTCATTCAGAAGGAAAACGCCGTTTTTGTCTGCGCCCGAGAGAGTAGTGGAATCAGAGCCAAACTGGCTGCGCAGATAGACCCCGTTGTATAGATAGGAAACCTCATCTCTGTATTCATATATTCCCGGCTTAACGGTAATGGTATCCCCTGCAGACGAGTTTTTGACAGCAACTCCGATTGAACCGTAGGGATTATCGAATGATCCCTGGCCGCTATTATCGCTGCCGTCCGGGCCTACCCATAATTCCGCAGCCTGAATATTGACAGCGGCTAATCCGAAAGCCAGCACAACAACTGCGGAGGCCGCAAACTGAAATATTTTATTAAAACAAAATCTCATATACACAATTAAGGTACCGCTTGAGGAATTACTTCAACTTCCCCGTTTTCCAGAACCAGATTCCCGAAACCGCTTATTGGGGCGCCGGTAGGATCGGTCAGCATTGCCGTAGTTGGATTGAAGTCGAGCTGACTGGTGCCCTGCTCCAACGGATCAAAGAAAATTCGAGCTAACCAGCCGGATCCTGAGACAGGGAGCTGTCCCTGCGTAAGGGTCAGAGCGACTGCCACAAAATTGGAATCCATGCGAATTGTACTGACCGCATCAAGACCGAGAAAATCCCCAACCTGAACATCGCCGGGAGCAATAATGGTGTTATTGAACTCGATTCTGAAGCTGGCGCCAAAAAGATTCTGCACACGATAAACATAAACGTCGAAAAACTGCAAATCACCAGTCGGCACGCTCTGAAAGAGCGGATTAACCTTGAGCATCAATATTTGCGGAACCATCTGGATGAACACAGTGACATCCTGACCCAGTCCGATGCTGGCTTCATTATTTCCATAATAAAGAAGTTGTCCCTGATTATCAAAGGCCGCCAGGGAGAAAACGATATTCTGGCCGGGTGGAACGTCCACGACCACATTGACTCCTCCCGGTCCGAAAGGTACATCCATCCTGATTATAGGAAGACTATCGCCTGCAGTCACACTGAGTTCAACCCGTGCAACATTTGAACTCAGCTGGGAGCCTTCGAAAACTGCCGCCAGTTCAACCGGCATAACAAAATCTGGTCCCGAGCTGTCACTGCATCCGACAATAATTACCACCATGACAATAGCAGCTGCGAAAACTGCTCCCAGCAAAACCGAATTTTCAGTTCTCATCTTTTCCATCAGAAACTCGCTCCCACTCCAATAATAAATTGCCAGCCGCTTAGATCCAGTATATCATCGTCGGCAGAACCGGTAAAGTATTCGAATTCAGCCACACCGCGAAACATCTCGTAAAATGAACCAGTCACACCAGCCCCGAATCCAAAATAATTGGATGAACCGAAACTGCGGGGATGATCATCAGCATATCCATTGGCGGCAACATACTGATAATCCAGGAGGCCTTTTAATCCGATTCTCTCAGTCACGCGGTAGACAGTCTCGCCATAAATCCGGGTCTCGGCCCCATGACTCTTTTCCGGTTCAGTATTCAATTCGCCTGAAATAATCCGCTTATCCTTTCCCCGGACAATTTCTCGAAGACCCAGCAATGCGGATATCCTGTCCTGGCTGAACCTGAATTCCGCGGTAAGATCAAAAATATCTCCATCCTTGAAGAGCGAAGTACCATCAAGCTTGTCCTCGCCGTAAATACTGTAAACAAGTGAAAGCCTTCCCCAAAACTGGTCTCTCTGGGCCGTACCGAATGCCGCAAGGCGGAGCATGTTTCCGGGCTTGTAATCCTCGATTCCCTCCAGAGGTTCATAGGCAGTCTTCAGGAGATACGATGCCCCTCCGCCAAATGAGAAAGCGTCGAAAGTGCGTGCATAACCGGCTTCAATTGTCGCTCCGAAGCCCTCGCCATAATTTTTGATCGGGAAATTGAGAAATGATTCCGTGAGCCAGTTAACCACCCCGATCTCATCACTATCGAGGGATTTTTTGCCGGTCGGAAGGTTAATTCCCGCTCCCAGGAGAACTCGGTCTTCAAAGAAAGAGGCATATACTGCCACCCTGGAATCATTTAAACCGGTGAGAGAAATATCATCATCACCCACATCTCTGCTTGCACCGGCTGTTGACGAGGTGAAGATGATCTCCACATTGTCTCTGACCGGCACAAAGCCATATACCGGCAGCACCCACTGATTAAGAGTTGTTTCAGCGTCGGAGGTTTCGGTAATGGTCCAGCTCTGATATATAAATTTTATTTCTCCTGACGGCGGCTGTCCAAATACGATTTGCCCCTCCAAAGGCTGGTATAAAAACAGAAAACCGATCAGAAGAAAGATTATCGTCAAATATTTTCCGCTATAATTCATTATAACCTACTCGTCAAATGAGCCATTAATTGTCACATTTCCAGCGCCCACCACAGGCAGTGTGTATGGATTATCCCCCTCATCCTCTCCAATATCGGGTTGAAAACCGAGAGCCATCCGAATAGCCCTGAGACTCTGCCCTGTCTGCGCCGTAGTTACCGAAGTGGCATAGACTGCAAAATCCTCGGCAATCTCCGCTGGAGGTTCAACCTCGCCGGTGTAATCGGAAAGTCCTTCGACCTGGCCATGAGCTTTCACCGCAAGTGCAAAATCGGGATCGGCCGCGAGAGCGTTATCGAACTGCTCCTGGGCCAGCGAATACATGCCCTGATCCATATATTGGAGTCCCAGGCTGTACGACAGGAAGGCCTGAAAAGAGCTGGTAGGCTGCGCCAGAAACTCCTCTTCCTCCTCGGGAGAGAGTTCATATCCAAGCGTGCTCAGGACATTTCTGGCCACATTTTTCTGTAATGCGAAGAATCTCTGCAGATCTCCCTCGACATCCTCGGGGTAATCCACAAAACCGTCCTTTACACCGATAACACCGGATTCAATTACAACCTCATCATCCCCTTCCTGGGATAGCTGTCCGGAGACAATTTTGGATGCTCCGATAAGTTTGCCCACGCGGGGCACCCGATCCTTGTCGAAATATTCCGACCTGGTTAGCTGGATCTCATCCATGATGGCCTGAAGTTTCAGACGCTCGACGACCTTTAGCTCCGGAACACTGCTCAGGTCTATGATCAGAAGCTCGGAAAGACCCCGTGCCAGGGGGGCATAGCGAGGCGTGAGGTTACCCGGATTAAAACCCAGTACAGCCAGGGTATTATCCGGTATCTCCTCGGTTTTTATCGATTTCTCCTGGGAGATGATCCGATTAACCTCTTGCTGGATCGCCTTATCGGTCAGGTACCTGACCCGGTGCCTGATCCGGCCGGAGATTTCCTCATCCGGATGCTCATCAAGGAAAGCTCGATAGATATCCGCGGCCTGCTCCAGTTCTCCCAACCGCTCATATGACAGTCCCAGAAATAAATTTACGGAACCGTCTTCGGGCGCCAGAATTGCCGCCTGCTTGAGGGCATTAACAGCTTCGCCGTAATTTCCAGCCCGATAATGCGCAATACCCATGAATTTCCAGGACTCCGCATCGTCGGGATTTTCAGAAACCACTTGATTGAAATAGGCAATTGCGCCCTGATAGTTTCCCGCCTCGAGCTCCTCCTTGCCGCGGTTATACAGCCCGCTTGAGCAGGAAACCAAAATAAAAGATAAAGCTGTCAGGAGATACAGTAACCTAATTTTCAATAGGCATTATCCTTTCAAGGCTAATGGTTCAAGACGTTCCTTTTTCTTCATGGCCTCCGCATATCCGGGCGCCAGATCGAGCGCCTTTTTGAATTCTGCATAGGCTTCAGAGTACTCCTTTTTATCTTCAAGAGCGAGTCCCAGAGAATAATGATAGAGGGCCTCGTATTTCGCATCCTTGCCCTCGTTGATCTTCTCCTTAGTATCCTTGTCGACATCTATCTGCATATCATCAAGAATTTTAAAGACCAATTCCTTCTGTAATTCGAAGACATCGTCAGGGTCCCCCTCGACCTCTTCAGCCTTAATGATCTCGCCCGTTTCCACCGAGACAAGACGGCCGAATATTTTGAAATTACTTTTATCTATCTTCATAAAACCGCCCATCAGGATGGTTTGTGCCCCAACCAGCTTGCCCATTTTAACCGCGGTACCCTTATCGGTAAGGTCGGATTGCTGAAGCTCGAGCTCATCCACGAGGAAATTGATACGGTCACGTTCGACCACACGAAGAGCGTCGGACTTGGTGATATCCTGTATCATCATCGACATCAAGCCCTTGCACAAGGGATCAAGCTTTTCCTGGTCATCAGAGATAGAGTGGTTATCGAAGTACATGACTGCAATGGTCTCTTTGTCTGTCATCGGCGGGCGTTTGGAGACGGGTATGCCCTTTTCGACAGCATACCAGATCTTCATCATCTGAGGCGGATACTCATCCGGAGTCAGCTCAATTGTGGGATCAAGATTTGCAAGTCTTTCCAGATAAGCCTGGGCTTCCTCGGTCTGACCGCGATTTACCTCCGACATGGCCAGTATCAGCAGAGCCCGTTTTTCCTGCTCCGGATTAAGCTCCTGATGTGCCAGGAGGCTGGAGGTTTTGATTACCGCATCTTCAAATTGTGCCCTGCGGTACATCTTGTTTGCATCTACAATAGTCTGTTCAATATCGCCCGATGCCAGCTCGGGCATCTCCTCCTGCTGTGCGGAAGCGCAGGCAAGAAACGAAAGCATGAGAATGAAAAAAAGCCCCGCGAAGATTTTTTTCTCCCTGACCATCAACTACCCTCCTGGTAAAATTTAAAAGAAAATAGGTAGCGATATTGCAAAAATCAAGTTAAAAACTTGTAACACCTACATATTTTACGTTTATAGTCTTCTTTTTGCTCAGTTTTTCCTTAATTTAAAATTGACTTCAACATCATCTTCAGCGCCGATGTTTATAAGCTTATATCCGCCCACAGTTTGATATCCGTCACGAACCACAGTAATCTTGTGCGGACCCTCCGGCAAATCGAAGGCAAAGGGAGTGCCAACCTCCTGCTTCTTACCATCTATATAAATCTGGCCCCACGACGATTCACCTCCAATGAAGCTGGCGGAGACACGCACTTTCCCGGTGGGGGCGGCAAAATTATAATCCCGCGACTTCATATTTTCAGTAACTGTTACAGTATCAAAAAAGCGGGAATTCTCCTGATCCCCTGCATCACCAACCAGGAGAATCTCATGACGACCCGGCTTCAGTGTATCCAGATAGACAGGCACATCATTGTATTGAATCTTCGTCCCATTAATATAGATCTCGGCAGCATTGTTATAATCATAAGGAGTGAAATAAATCTCCAACTTTCCATTGTAATTGGGAACCGATTGTGAGGCCTGTTGCGAGCTGGATTTAATCTGCTCATTAGCGGAAAGATCAGAAGCGGCCAGTTCACCTTTCTGCTCGTCAGCCGAGGAAAGCGCTGTATCCTGCTGGACACTTTCCGTTGCACCACCCTCTTCTTCAGTTACAGTCTGCCGGCCGCCCGGTTTAAGTGCGAACTGATAGGCAATAAAAAGGACTACGACTATGGCAATTGCAGCCCCCAGAATAATTATCGGCCGGGGACCCTTTTTTGCAGTTGGCGGCCCAAGTACAGTTTTATCTGAATCTTCAGCGCGAATCTGGGTCTTTGTTCCGGATTCACGGTCAAAAGCAGCGGCAGCCAGGGTTGCCTCGTCATCGGTCTCCAGATCTGCACTTCTCTGAAAGTCTGCGATCTTCTGCGACATCTCCTGAGCTGATTCAAAACGATTCTCAGGCTCCTTTTCCAGAGCCCGCAGCATAATCTCCTCCATCCCCGGCGGAACATCCCCGCGAAAATCCGATGCTTTGGGCGGAGCCTTCTCCATATGCGCCTTCATCAAAAGAAAATCAGACTCCTCCTTAAATGGCAGTTCGCCTGTCAGCATCTGAAAAAGCGTTATACCTGTGGAATAGAGGTCGGTGCGGTAATCAATATCTTTCCTGCCGCGAATCTGCTCAGGGGACATATAGGGCAATGATCCGGCGGCAGTGCCGGTCTGGGTCATTTTCTTGGCTCCCAGTATCTTTGCAATTCCAAAATCGGTAATTTTCACCAGCCCGGATTCAGTCACCATTATATTGGATGGCTTTATATCCCTGTGTATGATTCCATTGCGATGGGCATATCCCAGGGCAGAAAGAAGCTGACGAGCGATCATCGCGGTATCCTGTACAGAAAATGTACCCTTAGTGCTGATTATCTCATCCACATTCCGCCCGTCCACATATTCCATGATAATGAAATGCATATCATCGATGACCTCAAAATCGTAGATGGTCACTATATTGGGATGATTCAATTTGGCCATGGCTTTGGCTTCGCGATGGAACCAGGCTGAAAACCGTTCTTCCGAGGCAAGCTGGCTGTGCAGTAGTTTAAGCGCGATTTCACGTTCGATCATTGTATCGAAGGCCCTGTAGAGTATGCCGAACCCGCCTTCGCCTCGCTTTTCACGCAATTCATATTTTCCGATTCTCTTTGTTTCCATATATAAACCCTTATAAACCCTTCGATTAGGCTATTAAAAACATACACTATATATTAGTCAACAAAAAAGGCCATTTACAAAATGGCCCCGATGCTGCTCTAATCAGACATGTTTAATATGCCAGGCAAGGTGGTGACTGCCCGCCCATAAACACATAATTGACTATAAACACAGCATCCGACACATTTATATTGTCGTCACAATTTGCGTCACCCTGATACAATTCCGGCCGAGGAGGGTCTCCCCCGACAAAAGTAAAGTTGATAATCCAGACGGCATCACTGACATTAATATTACCGTCATTATTTGAATCGCCGTTAAACCTCACTATCTGTAGCGGGAGTGAGTCCACTCCAAAAGCGCTGCTGTCTTTATGGGATGTGGCTGTGAGTATTATATTATTGACTGTTCCGGGTAGAAGATCCGGGCCAGAAAAAATGTCAGCCGCTACCATGACAGAGTCTTTGATCGGAATAATGAAGAGAGTGTCATGAAGCTGGAGGTCCCAGCCCATTTCATCTTCGATCGACATATGAAAAATATCCTGGTTGGAACCACGATTAGAGACCCAGAAATTGACAGTCCGGGGACCCATGGAATAGATGTCGTATGGCCCCGCTCTCTTAACCTCAGCAGCGTAATCGGGCCAGGGCAGTAGATCGGCCGAATAAATGTAGTCCAGATCATCTGCATACCAGGATTTGACGACCGGGTTTAAGACTATGTAGTCATAGTTTTCAATCTCTGAGACCACAAGAGAACCGGCATATGCTTCATTCAGGGGAATCTCTGTGAAAGTATAATTGTTGCCGGGCTGTGCCAGTATTATATTTGCCTTCCAATGATAGCCATCCTGACCATCGAAACTTAATATAAAATCCCCTATTACATCTCCGAACCCGGTCATCTCTATGTAATTGGCGGCCAGACCATCAGGGCGCTTAGCTGAAATGGGATGAAGAACAATAGTAGGATAAAGGGTGACACTGCCCATGAGATCCACCGTAACAGGATAATCCCAGCCTTGTTCATAGTGGTTGCCATCATCATAGATTGAAACGCACCAGTTCCAGGCCGCGAATTCGCTGAAAGCATCGTAGAGACTCGAGCTATAATCGAGCAATGCTGTGTTGATGGCAGTATAAACATCGTCATCATATTTCAGGTTATCCCAGACATTTCTAATTAAAGTTGTATCGAAGTAATTATCAAGAAAACGATTCCAGATGAATGCGCCATAATGATGGTAGTCTGCGGTCTCATTTAATGGCAAATGAGTATAGTCAAAAAAGCGCCAGAGATAGTTATAGTTGTCATTTACCTGAGGGTAGCAGATTTCCTCCATCCAGCATGAAGAAACTTCCATGTACCAGACAGTACTCAGCAGGTTATAGGCCAGCTGGACCGCGTGAAAGTATTCATGCGCACAGGTGACTTTCGCAGCCCCTTTCTCAAGCCCCTCCGGATCATCATTGGGTGGAAAATCAATAAAGTTCCGGTGTACAACCATATAGCTGATCCAGTCATCCCATTCCTCCGGTCCCGGGCTTTCCGGCTGGGTATATCCATAATAGGGCATCTCCATGAGATAGATATCATAAAGTGAATCGCCGCCCTCGGCGTCATCAGAGGGCGGATATGAGTATGCAAGGTGATCATGCATGCAGCTGTATGAACTGTCGCTGTATTGGGCAATCCAATCTACATAATCGGGAATACCATTGAGAGGATCAACATCGGATGGATCAACTGCATGGGCGCCTTCGAGGTTATAGTGAATTCGAAAGTGCCCCTCGGGGCTTACTGCGGAAAATATCATGTTCGGCCTTCCGAGATAATTACTCAGGATTTCCTGCTCCGGCATGCTGAGCCGTTCCAGATTGCGCCTGGCCTCTATCATTATTTCTGTAGCTGATTTGAGCTTGATATCGGTGTCGAACCTGAATTCATCAGGTAATCTCTCAGGAGCGCGGACGGTCATGACCTTATAGATAATTTTCTGACCCAGAGAGATTCGGTTTTCAGAATAAGCAGTTTCTATCTTATCAACAGGGGCGTTTTTTGCATTTAAGCCGCTTGCAAAGATCAATATTAAAGCAAGAAAGGATAATGTCTTTAAAATATTGCGCTTCATGCAGATTCTCCATGGCGAGACATTAGATTCAGGGCTCCAATAAAAAATTTTCGAGACTTCTTAATACATCCTTAATAATATCGGCAATAAGGCCTTTGTTCCTGAATGTACAGATTTTGCAAGTATAGAAGCAGGAACATCTTACATTGATTAAGATAACCAAATAGCGGGCTTTGTCAATTTAAAAAGGCCCTGGGGCACTTGACAAATTTGATACAGGCCTTCATTCATCCCCCTGTTCAATGGCAGTAAGGCTCACCAATTCTCAGTGCTTAAGCCGAAAACTGCCTTTTCTCTCCCTTGCGCGCGAAAGAGATCAATCCAAACTCGCCTGCCAGTATCTTATTGCTAATGTTCACAAATTCCGCGCCGCTAAGACATTGCAGGGCATATGGATGGATGATCTTCTTTTCGAGCATCTTGGCCTGATTGTAATCAAAACCTGGTGAAGTCATGGCGACCTCCTTCCGGGAGGCGGCATAAGGTTAAGTATAAGTCTTCATTAAATAGTCTTTTGACATACACATCAGGCTCTTATTTTATCCCTTAACTTTTTGACTGCCCGCCACTTATAAATATTAACCACCTGCTGGGTAATGCCTAACCTGGCGCCAATTTCTCTTTCCGTGAGGCCCTCGATGATAAGTTTTATGACCTGTTTCTGCCTCTCTGAAAGGGAGTTCTTTATATGCCAGTTGAGCTTCCCGATAAATTTACGATCGAAGGATTTTCTCTCCTTTTCAAGATGAGTCTGATGATACGCTGACCTTTCACTGGGGAATTTATCGATCAGCTCGGGATCGAGCGAAATCTCCGCATATAGATATTCCTTCCTGCTGGGCATAACATCAATATATAAAAGAATGCATTATAAGAGAGTCTAAATAACGGATTATTCTGATTTTTTTGCACAATTTAAACTATTTCCTCACAAAATACGGTTTAAAAATCGTTTAATTGACAGAAACGATGCACTCTGATCAATACAAGACTTACACCTTGTTTCTTGAGAGGGTTATATGTTCACACCGAAGCGATCCAATCCAAGTGAAGTGAAATCCAGACGCGCTTGGGCCCTGTACCGTCTGCAGAGTATACCTCCATCCAAGCTGGCGACAGTAATTAACAGGATTCTGAGAGGGGATGATTATCTTTTCAATTCTATCGAGCGCGAAGCAAAGTGATTTGCTGATTTTTTGAGCGGATTTTTTTTCGTGAGCGGATCATGAAATTTGCCGCACACCTTGAAATTGAACTGGGATATGTCAAAAATAAAAGCCCGCTGGCTTTGACAGCGGGCTGATTTTTTTGCCTTTTTTACATCCTTATCAGCAGTCCGGCACACCGTTGCCGTCTATATCACAGGGACTGTTTCCGCCGACGAAAACATAGTTGATTATCCAAACGGCATCGCTAACATTCACGCTAGCATCACAGTTGGCGTCGGCTGATTCCAATGGATCAGGCTGGGAGCCTCCCACAAAGACATAATTGATGATGGTCACGGCATCGCTTACATTGACAGACTGGTCGGAATTTGCATCCCCGCAGAGGTATCCCGGATTAATCTGCATGCCGAGGAGCTTTGAGGTTTTACTGCCGGTTTCATCCTCCACCTCAGCCCAGAATCCTTCGGAGCCTTCAAGCAAAGGTACGCCGGATAAAAGACCATCCTCTGAGATATTTAACCCACTGCCTTCCAGACTGTTGTATTTATCGCTCCAGATTTTATCACCTGTTCCTCCGGTACAAGTAAGCTGGTAGCTGTAGGCTTCGCCGACTGTACCATCTGGCAATGTATCCTGTTCAATCGTCATGCTCGGATTGACAGTGAATTCGAAATCCTGTGTATCGTCTGCACCAACATCATCGGCTGCACGTGCAGTAAAGTGGATTATGCCGGATGCCGTGGGAATGCCCGATATTAATCCGGCGGTAGAGAGCGTCAAACCGGTACCGTCCAGATCCGAATTCACATCACTCCAGGTCAGGCTGCCGGTTCCGCCGATAGCATTGAGCTGCTGGGAATAGGTTCGGCCTTGAGTCCAGTCGGGAAGACTGTCCTCCTGGATTTGAACAATGGGATTAATTTCAAAGCCGAACTGCCTTTCATCGGTCTCACTGGCAGCATCGGTTACCAATGCTGTGAAGGTTATTGTGTCCTCGATAGAAGGCAACCCCGAGAGCAGTCCCTCGGAGGACAGAGACAGGCCGGTTCCATCAAGATCGCCATACTTGTCGCTCCAGGTAAGCGCACCAGTTCCTCCGGTAGCCTCCAGCTGCTCAGAATATAGCAGCCCGAAGGTCCAGTCTGGCAGTGATGCTGTTACAATTTCGGGAACGATGCTCATGGGCGGGAAGATAATCATATCCACCCAGGCACAGTCGGAACCATTGGATTGGCTGCCGTCTTTGGTGTAGGACCATTTAAATGTGTGCATTCCGGGACCGACACTGAAGCTGACCTGGGTCCAGGGGTCCTCTCCGGACCATTTCTGCTGTTCGACATCATCGATATAGAATCTCAAATAATCCCAACCAGATTCTGACGAAACCTTATAATAGAAGCTAATCTCTCCACCAGACAGCACTTCTGCCGAAAGCTCCATGGATGAGTTCTGGTTATGAGTGATTGTCCCCGATTTTGCGGAATACATGCCTTCATATACATTCGTGGTCACAGTCTGCCAGCTGGCGCTTCCTCCCATAACCCACGGAAACTGGGTGAAACCGCCGCTCTCGAAATCCTCTATCTGCTGGCCGATCATCAGGTCGAAAAATATACTGTCAACATAACCGCCATCGGCAGTAACATCCATCCTGAATGACGCCAAATAATTGATCGGACAAGCTGGATCAATATCAAACTGGTACTGACTGTTCGATTGCGCGGTACCGCCCAGGGCTGCTATGGTCGGGTAGGTCGAGGTTGACTGGGTGATTGTAATATAGGGATCATCGGATGAAAGAACTCCGCTGGTATTATAGGCTATCCCGGCGCCATAGTTAATCAAGGTTATATTGGCCGAGACATTATCGCCCGGATCGAGAGTGCCTCCGTTATGCGAAACATAATCAAGGATGGGGATATTCGGCAGCGGAGTCATGGCAACATCGACACTGTTTGTCTGCAGGTTAACGACTGTCACCGAATATACTGTATCGGTATAATAGCCGGGCGCTGAGAATTCGAGGTCGTAAGTTCCGGCTTCGATCATGCGGTGATAATCTCCAACATCCGGATCGGTGAATACCATGGAGCTGTCAGTGGCTGTATCATGCCCGAGTACTCTCACCATGGCATGCACCGGCTGGCTGTTATTGGCATCGGTCACGACTCCCCTGATACCATACAGGGCCTGCTCAAGCCAATCAAGCAGTGAGACCCTGAGGTATCCCCACCAGGCCGGAAGCTGACTGGCCGGGAGCAGCTTTGTGCTTGATATTTCCATGGTCACTTCACGGCTGTCGTGGAAGTAATTCATATAATCCTGGCGCCCGCCGGAGATTGAATACCAGGCATAGCCATTCGTAATGCCATTGTTCAGGTCGGTCAAATAACCTGAAGGACTGTAATATTGCGCCGAGTCTGCAAACTGCCTTGAGATATCGACATACCATTGATCGTCAACATGGAGAGCGGCCCATGTATCCCAGGGATAATTTATGACCTCGGCGCCGCCATGGAAATTTCCGCCGATTACGAAGCTGTGAGCTTCAGCGAAATCCATCATAGCCTGGGTCTCAACCTGGCGAGTGCCTCCCGGATAGGGACCATCTTCCGGATCCGGGAAGTTCCGGTTTAAGTCCTTGCCGTTGGCGTTGTAGCGCGTTGCTCCATAGACGGAGTTATCTCCGCCGGCATATGTTCCATCCGGGTTGGCAAGCGGGTTGATCCAGATTTCGCAGCTATCCACCAGCCGCGTAACCAACGAATCCGTGCCATAAGCGGTCAGAAGAGAATCGGCCAGGCGTAGCATCAATACATAACCAGCTATTTCGTCGCCATGCATGCTGGAGGAATACATTACCTCCGGCTCATCTTCTTCAACTCCAACATTGTCGGATATTTCCAGAAACAGCAGAGCCCTTCCCTCAACCGTAGTGCCGACATTATGCACCTGGCACAAAGATGGATAATCCAGGGCAAATTGATTCATCATGGCGACATAACCGGAGTAAGTAGGATACACATCCCATTCCAGAATATCGGCTTTATCGGAGGACATCTTGGGCTCGATCAATGTTCCCGGATGCGGCAGGATTTCATAGCTGTAGCCGTATTGCTCAAATCCGGCCAGCTCCTCCTGATTAGCATAGGCATATACGGTCAGGCCCTCGACATTGTCGATGGAAATCACCCGGGAAAGTTTTTCCAGCATCTCTTTGGAGTCGATCTGAAACTTAAAATAGACTTCGTTAGATTTAGCCTGAATTGCCCCCATAAGGAATAGTATTATAACTGGAATGAGAATGTAAAGCTTTTTCATCTGAAACTTCCTAAGTTACTTAGTACCAGGGTTGTATGTTCAACATGCAGTATTTTCGAGTACAAGAACGCACTGACTCTGCTTCCTAGATATATATGTTCAAGATAACCAGTTTTTAAATTCTGTCAATAAGTTAAAAGACGATTTTACTCTCAATATTTGCCGATAAATCCCTTATTCTTAATATACGCAATCAATTTAGATATCGGCAGTGGAGTTCCATTTTCTTTGGCCAATAAAAATCAACCTACTACCGAAGAAATGTCTATTTAAATCAAAAATCAATCCGGAAGCGCAATGGCCAGCGCGGTTAGGGCAATCGCGGCAAAGAATGACTGCAGTTGAATCTGCCTGGCCTTCTCCATCACCATCTTCTTGAATTCATCATCCTCTATCGGTTCCGGACCATCATCCATATCTTTCGCACCCTGCGAGGCCAGAGCCACTCAGGTCTTCTCTTTAAATTGCAGAAATCCTATTGTGGCCATCATAAACGGTATGAATAAAACTATCCTCCACCAGCGGCTGATATCGAGCGCGATCATGATTACCAATACAAATACGGTGACTATAAACGTGCCTATGCCGAACGCCAGGCGTTTGCGGCTCTCCTTTGGCCCTATATTGCGCATCGTTAAAAAGCTCCCTCTTCTCAAAGATAATAACACAATTTAAGCAGAGAGAAATCAATTTCAATATTAAAACATAAATAAAAATGCTGAAGTCCCGAATTATCGGGACTCCAGCACTCAGGTAAGGAAGTTGCAAAAGTGATTACTATAGACTTTCAGCTAACTCAAAGTCCACAGAACCCATACTAATATCTATATCGAAATCAAGATGCCCCTTTTTCGAATCATATCCCCTGGTCTGGTATACTCCATCCTTTACCTTCTCGAAATCCTCTGGAACTCCAATGCTCGAGGTCCAGTCGTCTGAATAAGATATCTTCGTTCCCATATTGGGATTAAGCCTGATATTTGCGGAACTCATACCGGCGTCAAGCTCAACATTTCCGTTGAAAGACAGTTTACCGGAAAAGTCCAGGTCGATCGAGGCCATACCGGCATCGATTACGAGATTCTCGAAGTTGGCGTTTCCAAAACCGTAACACTCGAATGAGCTCTTGCCGGCATCGATGACAAAATCCCGAATTCTGGCTTTATTGGGCTGGTTAAACATTATTGCGCCAGAGGCCATCCCGATATCCATATTGATCCCCGTAATTTCGAGCCCGGTAAAGTCGAAGTCGGCCTCGCACATACCGGCATCAATATCCAGATTCATAGGAACCATATCTCCCAACAGTATTTCCCAGTCGTTTTTTGATTTATCTGCGGAAAATGTGAAGTGCTTTTTCTTCTGATCGATTTTCACCAGAAGTTTTCCCGCACCATTCTTCTTATTATATTCGACAGTGACCTCGAATAGATCGGCATCATACTCGCCATTTATTTTGGCAATATAATCTCCGGTTCCTCTGGCCAGCTTAAGATTCCGCCATTCCGAATTCCAACTCGACGTTAAGAAATTTCTCGCCATCAAAGTCAATTGTTTTGCTGTAAACCTGATCATCCCCTGCACCGAAAAGGCCTGAACTGAAGGCCAGGATTGTCAATATCGTCGCTGCAAGCTTCCGCATAATCTCCCTCCATAAGTTGAGATATAAGTCTGTAAATTTGATTTTATTTACGGCGGGTTTATAGAAATGTTGCGGGAATTTACGCGCGGATATTCTCAGCTGTCAATCTCGGGTTCGAGAACTCCTGTGCCCGAGGGTTCCTTCTTCTCGAATCTCGGTTCCACCCGGACTTTTTTGGGACGGGTTCCGAAACGCGAGAAGAAAACAGCTCCAAGTCCAGCGGTATACATTATAAACTGCTCAGACCAGAACAGAATCTGAAGAATCCAGGCCAGCGGCCATATATTAATATAAGCGAAAAATGCAGAAAAAATCAGGGGACTGCCCAGCAGAATTACTCCGGCCAGCGTGGTGCGGATATACCCGGGATAACGCAGCGTTGTGTGTCTCCCCAGCTGGAATCCGGCAAACTGGGTAAATCCGATTGCGCCGATCACGAAGGCGGCAAAAACCACAAATGGATATACCAGGAGCGCCACAGGGATACCAATTATGCTGATCAGAAGCAATACCCAGATCGGCAGCAGCGCAATTGTCAGGAGCACACCGATCAGGAAGCATTTGATGAATCCCTCCTCGAGCTGGTTACGGATACGTGCCACAGGCCGCGGCATGATTGCGGTTACACTGGAGACTATCAAAAGAATCGCTCCCAGAAAAATGACCATCACGATCATGGCGGGCGGCCCCACAAATTGGACATCGGCAAGATCGAGATTGATTCGTTCATAGCGCCCTTTGAAGTCATATGCGGTTTCATCGACAGGACGCTGCAGTTCAAGTGAGGAGATGTCTCCCCAGATCATGGTGCCCGGATCTATCACAACCTCGCCCAGGCAGAAAATATCGCCCTCAACATTAGCACCTGAGCGGATCATGATATCACCGAAAAGAACGAATATATCTCCCTTGACATAACCTCTGATTTCAAGGTCACCGCCAAGTACGACCACTTCCCCCCTCACTGAGTCCGCGACATCGATCAATTCATTTTTGCCGAATGTTATGATATCGTTTCCGGCCGAAAATACTCGTCCATCTCCATCTCTTTCGACAGCGCGCAAAATAAGCGTATCTGTGCCGTCATCATAATTTATTTCGATACGCTCCTCGGAAATATCTATTTCCAAGGCCTTGCGAAGAGTATCGGCCTCTCCGAGCGAATCAGGGCCAAGTTCTTTTTCCTCATAAGCATGAATAGCCGATTCAGACACCAGCATTAAAATCAGGGTCAGGAAAAATATCTTTTTTAAGCTTTTTGTATTCATCATATAATCCTGTATTACAGCAAACGAATTCCCGAAAAGGATGTTTCTTCTGCTCAGGCCATTTTCAATTTCTTTTTCAGGAGCTCGCGGGCGCGGAAAATCCGGGCCTTGACCGTACCGATCGGAATCCCCATTATGCGCGCGATCTCCTCATATGATTTATCATCATGGTGGCGATAGACTATCACCTGTTTGTATTTTGGGGGCAATCCCTCAATCGCCTCTTCAATCGATATGATCCTCTGTTTGCGGAGAAGATGTTCCTCGGGGTTGGCGCCCTTGTCCTCCAACTCTACCTCGACTACACCATTTTTGGTCTGATAGGGCTTATCCATTGAATAAGCCTTGATTTTCTTCTTGCGCAGATAGTCGATCGAGCAATTGGCGGCGATCTTGCACAGCCAGGTTGAGAAGCGGTATTCCGAACGGTAGCTGTGGAGCGTATTAAAGGCCCTCATAAAGGTCTCCTGAACCAGATCCTGGGCATCATCGCTGTTTCTTATGATTTTAACGACGATGTGGAAGACTGTCTTCTGATAGCGCTTCAATAGGGCCTGATAAGCATCCTGTTCACCGCCCAGAGCGCTTTGAATCAGTTCTTCATCAGTTGGGTTCTGTTCTCTTTTTTTTGCCTTGCCCGGCATCTCACTCCCAAAAAATTTGCCTTATAATAATTATTATCAAGCAGTTAAACAATTAAAATCTTAATCCGCCGGAATACAAGTAAATAAATTCAGATTTGACCATTGGTGTTTTTGGAAATAAATTCAGGCAGATACGTGCCGCAGCACTGATTGAAGTCACGGCACTCTATCAAACAGGGAATTATCTCACCCCGGCATATTCCACAGACGTATTTTTTCTTCCTATTATATAACAGCCGACAAGATGTTTTTTTCCAAATTTTTATGGGCTTTTTCCTATAAAAAAATAGAAAACGCGGAGCGAGCTAATGAAATGCTTTTGGTTCACGAACCTAATCCCCTGAAATTCAACACAATAGATCGTTGCAAACTGTGCAGGATCTGGACAGCACAGCGGCACTCTCCATGCTTCATCATCAATTGCAAATAAAGATATATTCAGAATTGCCGAAGTGTGGTAAGAGGGCTGTTTCCGCATTTCGGCAGGAAGGGTCCTTGGAGTGGGTAAGAAGAAGAAAGATAATTACAAGATGCCGAAGAAGGTTTACTGGCATCTTTATTCACTACAGACACTAAACACGGAGAAGTTTGTGTCGGTTGTCAATAAGATTTTGAAGCACGAGTTCTTTGTGATCAAGTGAACGGTTACGAATTCGAATTTATGGCTTGACATTGAAATTGTGTTGCCATATCATTAGCGAAATTTTATTGACAGGTAATTAGCCATGGAGGCAATGCAGGGTGAAAATATGAACGGCAAAAAATATTCGATAATTATTGTTCCCACAAGCGGAGGGAAATCACTGCAGTTCTCGATTTCGGGAATGTGGCTTTATGCCGCTGCCGTTGTCATCCTGGCTATATTTTCCGTCAATGCTTTCTTCACCTACGGTTTCTTTGCCAAAGCATACCAGCATCAGACTATAGCTGACCTGATTGATGAAAATGAATTCCTGATCTCGCGCGTTTCCTATTTTTCCTCC
>JAABVY010000083.1 GCA_011777135.1 Candidatus Zixiibacteriota bacterium
CCAACCGACAGCTACTGGACACGAGATTACGGCCCCTGGTTTATCTTCGACGGCAACGGCGACTTCGGAATTGTGGATCCGATCTACAACCGTCCCCGTCCCAACGACGATGCAATTCCATCAGCTATCGGGACAGCCTGGAGCGTCCCGGTCTACGGACTTTCCATCGAAACCGCAGGCGGCAATTATATGTCCGACGGCCTGGGGCAGGCGATGGCCTCGACTTTGACTCTTACCGAGAATCCCGGGCTGACAGAATCCGAGATCGACTCAATGATTCTGGCTTATCTCGGCAACGATTACTTTATGTATCCCGACCCATTGGGAGAATATATCGAACATATTGACTGCTGGGGAAAATTCCTGAGTCCGCAGACAGTTCTGATTCTGGAAGTGCCCAGCTGGCATTCCCAGTATGATGAATTGAATGATGCCGCCGATTCGATCGAATCGCTGACCAGCGCATGGGGACGCCCCTATACCGTGGTAAGAGTTTACAGTTCAGGCAGCGAAGCGTATACAAACTCCGTAATCTTAAATGATAAAGTTCTGGTGCCTGTATCCGGTACCGGTAATGATGCTGCGGCTTTACAGGCATATCAGGATGCCATGCCGGGCTACGAGGTGCTGGGCTTTTCCGGAAGCTGGTACAATACCGACGCTTTACATTGCCGTACGATGGGCGTTCCGGACCGAGAGATGCTCTTTGTCGACCATATACCGCTCTATGTTACCAATGATACCATAAATGATTATGAAATAACCGCCAAAATAGTCGACTACTCCGAAACCGGCCTGATTATGGATTCCTGCAAGATTTACTACCGAGTTAACAGCGGAGCTTGGGAGTCCAGCATGCTTTCGGCTGGAGTCGATCCATACATGTACGAGGGCACCATCCCGGCCCAATCCTGGGGCACAGAAATAGAATATTATGTGCAGGCTGGTGACAACTCCGGGCGTGTGGAACATCACCCGTATGTCGGCCCGGATGGCCCGCATGTGTTCAACGTTCTGGATGTCAACCCTGTCATAAATCTGTCACAAAGCTCATTCAGCTTCCTGGGCACAGAGGGTGAAAAGGCCACCATGTATGACACATTGACAATAACAAACTCCGGCAGCGGGGTGCTCAACTGGACTGCTACCAAAACCAAGACCTGGCTCAATATATCCCCCGCAAGCGGAATTGCTCCGAGCAATGTCCAGCTCAGTGTCATCACATCCGGACTCTCGGTGGGCACATATTACGATACAATTACTGTTACAGGTGCGGGAGCCACGAATTCACCTCAGGAGGCGGAAGTCGTACTGACCATAGATCCGGCTACGCCGCTTGTATTGACAACCGATCCCGCCGATGGTGCCACCGAAGTTCCCATAGATGCATTGATCTCGGCTTCCTTCTCGATTGATATGGACGGTTCAACGATTAATGAGAGCAGCATGCTGGTGAGAACTGGAGCGGGTGAATATTACGGCGGTACTGTCAACTACATTCCATTATCGAGAACTGCGGCTTTTGTATGTGACAGCAATTTCGATAAAGATCAGAGGATCTATGTGGATCTGACTACCGATATACAATCCTCGCAGGGGATGCCGCTCGCCGGTACATATACATTCGACTTCTTCACCGTGGCCAATAATCCACCCAATACGCCGTCCGATCCCTTCCCGGCCGATGACGCAGTCGATGTACCGATCACAGCAGACTTGAGCTGGACCGGTGGTGATCCGGACGGGGATGATGTCGAATATACATTATACTTCGGCATGCAGAATCCGCCCCAGTCGTATGCTACCGGCCTAACCGAAACAACCTGCGACCTGCCTGAACTCGAGAACGAGACACATTACTATTGGTATGTTAAGGCATTTGACGGATACGGCGGAATTGCTTCCATGCCGGTCTGTGATTTCACCACCGAAATTGGTTATGTCTGCGGTGATGCCAATGGTGACCTGACGGTGAATGTCAGTGATGCGGTCGCCATCATCAATTATGTATTCGTGAGCGGACAGGAGCCTGATCCTTATGAATCAGGTGACACTAATTGTGACGGCTCAATAAACGTGAGTGACGCTGTCTGGATCATCAACTTCGTCTTCGTGGGTGGGAATGATCCCTGCGATACCAGTNNCAACGATTTTATAGTATATTTTAAATGAGAGCCTCCGAACCTCAAATATTTACCCCTCCGGTAAGGAATGTAATGTTCGATTTGATATAGTCCCTTTATTGAACCCGTGCAACGGGAGGTATAACAAATGCATGGAATTAATCATTATAGGAAGACCGGATTATGCGGGTTTTTGACCCTGATAGTATTTTTCCTCTTTCTGGTAGGTTCAACATCGGCTGTGGCCGAGGAAATTAGCGTTACTTATCGTTTCGAAAGGCCTCAGATAACAGACATTACCATCAATGGTGCGGTCTATCAGCAACTAGATATGCCGAATGCGCCTGACGGCGGCAATATAGGCGAACCAGCGCTTCCCGCCAGAGGCGCCTATATCCTAATCCCTTATGGTTCAAAGATCGAAGAAGTAAAAATTTCGAAGGGAGAGAAATACTCGTTGGGAAGCGGCTTTAATGTCGTTNNCGGCAACCCCGGAAGAGATCAAAGCCCCATCACCCAATCCCGAAATCTATTCATCATCGGATCCATTTCCGGCCAGGATTGAACATAATGTCGGGACCTTCGGATTCCGGGGATACCGGATTCAGGTACTCAAATTGAGACCGGTGGAATATATCCCCATAACCGGAGAGTTGAATTATTATGCAGAATTGACCGTGAAAATCACACTGGCTGAAGATAATGATGTCAATCCGCTTTATCGTGGATTGACTGAGGATTATGAGGCGGTCATGGATATGATCGATAACAGAGATGCCCTTTATTCTTATGATAATGCTCCCGGGAATGGCAGCCGGAGTTATGATATGATGATCCTCACAACTCCCGAATTAGCGCCGGCATTTCAAGATTTGAAGGACTATCATGATTCAACCGGCATAGTTACGGAAATCCACACGACAGATGAGATCAGCCTCTTTGCCCCGATTGGAATCCGCGATTTCATTAGAGACAGCTATCTCGCTGATGGATTCCAGTATCTTCTGATTGGAGCTGACGACGATCTAATCCCCGCTCTTGACTTATATGTCCAATCCAGCGACAGTGATGATCCGTATGTCGAAGTCGATATGCCCGGGGATATATATTATGCCTGCCTGGACGGTACCTATAATTACGATGGAGATACTCACTGGGGCGAGCCGACAGATGGCGAAGGCGGAGGAGATGTCGATCTTATAGCCGAATTATTTGTGGGCAGGATTCCGGTCAACACAATCGCGGAAACGAATCAATATATTACCAAGATGTTTCAATATTTGAATTCTGAGGATCCTTATCTAAATAAAGTGCTTCTTGCGGGAGAAAATCTGAGATTTGGAGGACTGGGAGAGTATGGCTCATATTCGCTGGAAGAATATATCGACGGCACCGATGAGCATGGCTACAGCACAGTCGGGTTCCCTTCAGCCATGTTTGAAATCGACAGTCTTTATGACCGGGATTATGCATTGAATGACTGGCCCAAAACCGAGATCACGACCAGAATGAACAACGGTGTACACTTCATTAATCATTACGGCCACTGTAACGAATTTTGGGCGCTCAAGATGTATTACGCAGATATTGTCACCATGGTATCCAACAGCGATCTGAATTTTATCTACACCCAGGGCTGCAGGGCAGGACATTTCGACGGCCTGGATTGCTGGGCGGAGTATGCCACGGTTATGGTGCCTCACGGGTCTGTGGCTGTCATCATGAATGCCCGCTACGGTTTTGGAGCTTACGATACTGACGGGCCCTCGCAGAGGTTCAACCGGGAATTCGTCGATGCAATCTTCAACCCGGCTGAAAATATGCCCGAACTGGGAAGAGCAAATCAGGATTCCAAAGAGGATAACCTCTACCGCATAGATGAGCCCTGCATGCGCTGGTGTTATTATCAACTGCATGTTTTTGGAGACCCAACTTTGAAGTTGAGGATCGATCCGGGATTGATATTCTCTTATCCCAACGGTGTGCCCGAGACCGTCGCTCCGGGCGAGAGGGCCAGTTTCGATCTCGCGGTGCAGGGAACCTGCGGGGGTACCCCGATAGAAGGCAGCGGCCTATTGCACTATAGCCTGAACGGCGGTGAATATCTGGCTGAACCTTTGACGGAAATCTCATCAAACAATTATATAGTCGAATTGCCCGCGCTTGATTGCGGTGACACATTCGAATACTACCTGAGCGCCCAGGAATCCGGTAACGGGGATTTCTATCATCCGTCTCCCGCGACTCCGAATCAGGTACAGGTAGTTGATGAGTTCATAACTATATTCGAGGATGATTTCGAGACCGACCTTGGGTGGACGATCTCGGGCGGCCAGTGGGAAAGAGGAGTACCGGCAGGGCTGGGCGGAGACGACCAGCAGTACCCCAATCCAGATCCGGAAAGCGGATGTGTTGGTCCCAATGTCATGGGCTATAATCTGGAAGGTGACTATCTCGATAATATTCCTGAATATCATGTCACCAGCGCTCCTGTCGATTGCAGCGCTTATTCAAATATCCATTTGAAATTCTACCGCTGGCTGGGAATAGAGGGGCAAAATCGCGATCATGCCTGTTTACGAATCTCAACTGATGGCACTAACTGGACCAAGATCTGGGAAAACACCTGCTGCATCAACGACAATGTCTGGATGGAAGTCGACTATGACATATCAGAATTCGTCGACGGCGAGCCGACCGTGTACATTCGATTTACAATGGGAAGCACAAACGGCGGTATGCGCTATTGCGGATGGAACATTGATGATGTCAGGTTGGTGTCGTATGAATGCAGTACTTATCTCTGTGGTGACTCAAACGGTGATGAAACTGTGAATGTGAGCGACGCGGTACATATTATAAACTATGTCTTTGTCGGCGGCAATCCTCCCGATCCAATGGAATCGGGCGACTGCAACTGTGATGGCTCCTGCAATGTCTCCGACGCTGTCTGGATTATCAACTATGTCTTCGTGGGCGGGAATGACCCATGTGACACGGACGGCAATGAGGAGCCGGACTGCTGAGAGTGAAAATTATGTCGGACGATTTTATTCCTAATCTATGGATCAGCTAGTTTCTATTGCTGGTTATCACGACTCAAACAGGGAGTCGCCAAGTTAATAGAAAAGTGCAGAGATTATAAATATACTTATCGTCGGCCGGGTACAATTCTATTTAGAAGCGAATCCATCCTGGGATCATCTCTGTAATCATCGAATGCCTGATCGATCCCGAGAAATCTCAACCTCGAATCCCGGACCTCATACGCTCTCTCAAGCCATTCAAACACATGATCAGCATCGCCAAGACGTGAATACGAGGTGGCAATCTCAGTCGGGGGGACATAATTCGACAGTGCCAGTTCCTCCAGAAGTTCGGCGTTTTTGCTCCAGTAACCTTCACGTCCATTCAGCTCGAAGGCTTCTTTAAGCTGCTTATAGTTCTGTTCAGATAAATGTCCGAAGGAGGGTTCAACCTGTAAGTGATTCCTGATCGCTTCCTCATGCCTTCCCTGTGCAGCAAGGGCCCAGGCCATTGGCAGGTTAACAAATTGAAACTCCGGGTTCATGTCCAGTATATTTTTCGCCAGCTCCACAGCTTTGTCGTAGTCTCTCGCCAAAAATTCTACAAATACCGCACCGGTGCATATTGCGGGAGATAGTGGATCCAGCTCAATTGCCTTTCGAATTATCTCTTTTGCCTCAATAAAGCGGCTCATTGAGGCCAGCATAAGAGCATACCAATGGTAGGCGGTGGGATAATTTGGTTTTAGCCTGAGTGCCGTGGTTAACTCTTGTTCTGCAGTCAAAGTATTGTAATCATAATTGAATCTGATCAAACCTAATGAGGCATGAGCCTCGGCCAATGATCCATCAAGCTTCAGCGCTTTCTTAGCCATCTCCCTTGCCATGGGATATGCTTCTCTAGGAGGCAAAAGCCATACCTGTTCGAGCAGATTGTAGCAGTCTGCCAATCCCGAGTAGGCCAGGGAATATTCCGGGTCAAGTTTCAATACCTTGTTAAAGCATTCAATTGCCTTTTGTAATCCGGTGGGAGTTCGGCTGTTCCAGTGATGACGTCCGAGAAGATATAGACGATAGGTTTCAAAATGCTCGAGGTGAGGCCTGGTGATTGCGGTCTTCTCCTTCCCCAGAAGCCTGACTCTCAGTTTATCAACCACCGCCGTTGAAATCTCATTCTGTATTGCAAATATATCAGCAAGTTCCCGGTCATATTGATCAGACCAGAGATGTGTACCGTCTCCCGCTTTTACCAGCTGAACATTTATCCGCAGTCTATTCCCTGCCTTCCTGACACTCCCCTCCAGGAGATTCTCAACATTGAGACGCCTTCCTATTTCGCGCACATCTTCATTCAATCCCTTGAATGCAAAGGAAGAGGTTCTGGCGATGACACGAAGATTCTCCAGGTGGGCCAGGGCATTGATCAATTCCTCAGCCATGCCATCACAGAAATACTCCTGCTCCGGATCGGCGCTCAGGTTGGCAAAGGGCAGCACCGCAACGGACATTCCTGCATGCTTATCGCTTATCCTCAGGCGGAGTTCGGGCTTCAGTCTTTTAAGATCGTTTATCACTTCAGAGGCGGATTTATAGCGTTCTTTCTTATCTTTGCTGAGCAGTTTGTAGATAATTTCCTGCATCCTCTTCCAGCCAGTGGTAATCGGTGGAGCAGGTTCGTTTAAGATAGCATGGAGAGTAGCCGCCGGATGCTCTTTCTTAAAAGGGGGCTTTCCCTCTATCATTTCATAAAGGACAATACCGAGTGAAAATAAGTCTGTTCGAGAGTCTACCTCCTCGCCTCGAATCTGCTCGGGCGACATATAGCCCGAGGTGCCGAGAGTCGATCCTGACGTTGTAAGAGACTGGTCATCCTGAATCCAAGCTAGCCCAAAATCGACTATTTGGGGACGCCTCGCTGAATCTACCAGTATGTTTGACGGCTTAATATCTCGGTGCACAACGCCATTTTCGTGAGCCGCCTGCAGGCCTGAGCAAATTCCCAGGGCCAGATCGAGGATCTCGTCCCTGATTGGGTGCATGTTTTCCATGTATTCTCGCAGCGGCAAACCCTCGATATACTGCATCACAATAAACGGCCGGCCGGTATGCTCACCAGCCTCATAGACTGTGACGATGTTGGAATGCTCGAGCTTTGCGATTGCCCGCGCCTCGCGTCGAAAACGAAGACGGGACTCCTCGTCCTGACACATTTTCGGTGGCAGGAATTTGATGGCGACTTTTCGATCCAGCTCCATATCCTCCGCCAGAAAGACCTCACCCATTCCCCCCGAGCCAATCCTCTCAATGATCCTGTAATGAGATATCAGACTTCCAACAGCCAATATTAAAGTCGAACGGGTCTTGCCCCCATGTGAATCCTCTGCGCCCAATTTTTTAACCCCCTGAAGGTATAAAGGCTTAAATCATTATAATTATTCCTGCAGATAATGCAAATGAAATTGGATTAAATCTGTATTCAAAGACTACCAACCCGATTTTTCATATCGGTGCCGGATTATCCTGCAATTAGGGTAATTGCTGATTGAAAATTTCATTTTGCGGAACAACATATCCATTATCCGGTTTTTAGCAAACAATGATTGACATATTAAACTATTAAGAGTATTATTGTCCACATTACATCATCAAGGAGGAATTTGTGGAATTCAAAGGGAAGAAGGCGCTTGTTACAGGATCGACCCGGGGAATCGGTCTTGAAACGGCGCGGATCCTGGCAAAGGGCGGGGCTGATGTCTGTCTGAATTATTTTCGTTCCCGCAAGAATGCCGATGCCGCAGTCGAGGAATTGAAGTCATACGGCTCGGATGCTTTTGCTGTCAGGGCCAATGTGGGCAACCATGAACACATCCCCCCTATCTTCGAACAGATCAAGGAAAAATGGGGAAAACTGGATATTCTTGTTTCCAATGCGGCCCTGGGATTACCCACGAGGGCAATCGAGATGACCGACAAGGCCTGGCATCTTTCGATGCATACCAATGCCCAGGCGCTTCTGGTCCTGGTCCAGAAAGGCGAGTCCCTGATGCCTGATGGTTCCAAAATCGTGGCATTGTCCTCGCTCGGCTCCAACAGGTATATCCCCGGATACGCCGCAATCGGTGTCTCGAAAGCGGCAATTGAGACTCTTACACGCTACCTGGCGTACGAACTTGCGGAACGCCGGATCAATGTCAACACAGTTTCAGGCGGGTTTATCGACACTGATGCTCTGAAAAGTTTCGAAAGCTATGAGCATATGCTCAACGAGGCGATCCGCCGCACTCCCTACGGCCGTGCCGGAAAACCAGAGGAGGTAGCAGAGGTTGTGGCCTTTCTATGCAGCGACAAAGCCAGCTGGGTAACAGGTCAGGTGCTGGTTGTAGACGGCGGCTATTCGCTGGCATGACCCGTTTTGTGTTAAAATTTGACTTATACCTTTAACAGCATATATTCAGCCACATGAAGAATAGCACCAAAATTTCGACATCATTAAGCTGGATCGAAGTCAGCCGCGAGAATATCCTCAATAATATCAGGGTCATCAGAACGAAAATCGGTTCTGATGTAAAAATCGCTGCGGTAGTTAAAGCCAATGCCTACGGGCACGGCTATCATGAAATTGCTCAAATTCTGCAAGATGAGAAGATCGATTTTCTGGCCGTCCATAGCCTCGAGGAAGCATTCATACTAAAGGAGGGCGAATATTCACAGGAAATTCTGATTGTCGGCTATGTACCCTATGATCAACTCAGGAAAGCTGTCGAGTCGGATTTTCACCTGACTGTCTATAATACTGATACTATAAAACAACTCGAGAAACTGAAGATATCAAGGAAAGCTAAAGTCCATCTCAAACTGGAAACAGGAACTAACCGTCAGGGGATTGACGAAAAGGAACTTCCAGCCTTCATCGATCTTCTAAAGGAGACAAAAAATATCGAACTGGTCGGAGCATCCACTCATTTTGCCAACATCGAGGATACAACAGACCATTCTTATGCGCAGTCTCAGCTTGATCATTATAAAGAAATTATAGCTGAAATAGAAAATGCCGGCTTCGAGATTCCGATAAAACATACGGCCTCCTCGGCGGCATCGCTTTTATTTTCAAAGACTCACTACAATATGATCAGGTTTGGGATTTCTCTGTACGGTCTCTGGCCATCCAAGGAGACTTATCTTTCTTATCGCCTGGCCGGCGGTGAGAATAATCTTCTGACACCCGCGCTCACCTGGAAGACGAAGGTTGCCCAGATTAAGAATGTACCCAAGGGATCATTCATCGGTTATGGCTGCACTTATCGCACGACTGCTGATTCAAAAATAGCCGTGCTTCCTCTGGGCTATTATGATGGTTATGACCGCAAGCTCTCGAATCTGGGGTATGTCCTGATCAAGGGCGAACGGGCTCAGGTGCGCGGAAGAATTTGCATGGACAACATCATGGTGGATGTCACCAATATAGCGAATGTAAAGATCGAGGATGAGGTTGTGCTTCTCGGCCGTCAGGATGGTGATATTATCACCGCGGAACAGATGGCATCATGGGCACAGACCATTAACTACGAAATCGTAGCGAGAATAAATCCATTGCTTCCCAGAATAATTATATAGGAGATTACTATGCCTTCCATAGATTCAAAAGGGGTTGAAATATACTTTGAGGATGTTGGTTCGGGAATTCCGATTGTACTTGTGCATGGCCTTGGTATCGACAGGCGTATTTTCAAATACCAGATCAATGCCCTAAAAGACGGATTCCGCCTGATAACATTTGATCTTCGCGGGCATGGAAGGTCCGAGGCTCCTGAAACCGGCTACTCTTATGGAGACTTTACCGATGACCTGAAAAACCTGGGCGAGCATCTTGATCTGAAAGATTTTCATCTGATCGGGCTTTCCATGGGTGGAGCAGTGGCGGTCCGCTATCTGATCGAGAATCCGGGAAAGGCAAATTCTCTGACATTGATCGGCTCGCATATAGTCGGATATATGAAATTCCAGGATTGGCCCAACATGTTCAAGATAACCCATAAAGAGGGAGTTGAACAGGCTCGGGAAACATGGAAAAATTTCAGACTGTTTGAAAATCTGAAAAACGATAAAGCGAAATTCGATATCCTTTCTGATANNGTCCTCATCACTGCCGGTAAAGACGATCAGGATTTCTATCCAATTGCGGAACTGGCACGGGTTGAACTGCCGAATTCGAAGTTCATCGAATTCGAATCCGGGCATTTAGTATCATTTGAAAAGCCGGATGAGTTCAATAATATCTTTTTGAAATTTATCCAGGAAATCAGCTGATCAAACCATGTCCACTTCAAGTTCCGTCAGATCCTGATTCGCCCTTGGGCGGATTGTGATCTGAAAGAATAGTCCGACAGCCTCAGAGACTGATCCGCATCCCATCATAAGTAAACTCAATTGGATAATATTGATATTTTATCGCCGGCAGGGAACGCAGGTTGCGGTAGGACATGCCGAAATCCTCTTCGATATGAGTGATCAGAATCTTATAAGCACGCATCTGCTCAGCAGTTTCAAGCATTCTTTCGAAACTGATACTGCTTGATGTGATTTCTTTATTCACTATCTCTCTTCGAAAGACGGTCTTGTCCTCCCAGAAATAGCAGGGCACGACCAGCAGGTCGGCGTCAAACGCCTCGCTTATCGGTTTGAATTGATCGGATCGTGAAGGCAGATAAACAATCTTATGGGCGCCGTCATAAATTACAAAGTAATAACCGTCATCGCCATCTAACTTGACTGGCAGGACATTAATATTACCAATGCCCATAATTTCGCAGTCATGCATCTCGATCAGGTTTATTATGCAAAAATCATTGCGGTATTTTTTCAGTTTTTTATAGAAATAATTATTTTCGTCTTTCAGTGCGGGAATGTAGACGTTGATGGCTTCCCAGATTGGATTATCAATCACAGAATCATAATTGAGATTCTCTATTACACGCACCCCGCCGGCGCATTCCGGCTTCCAGTTGGGGATAATCAGGTTCTCGACTAAATCGATCTCCTCGCGGTTGAGCTGGTGGCGGATATCCTCGGGCATACCAATCAGGAGCGATTCATTGAATAAAAACATGGCCGGGCCGCTTCTTGAATACGGTATCCCTCGTTTACGTGCCTCCCGGCAGACACGGCACTGGCACCCCGGCCTCGGTGGCGGATTAATCCCACCCGAACCTAAAATACTAATCTCCATATGATGATTAAAACCTTTAAACAGAGCCTATGTCAAGATCAAAGTGAGGATTTAGTACAGAATGGCATGAAGTTGGATCGCTTTTTATTATAGTTGAAACTCTCTTCAACAAAAACTATATTAACGGATCAGAAATAAATCTGGCCAACATTCTAATATTCGAGGTGTGAGCGGATATGGCCCAGAAGCCCGAACGACAGCTGAAAATAGTGCTGATGATGATTATCTTCGTCATAATCGCGGGTACTATCGGATATATGCTCCTCACCGACAAGGGACTCCTTGATTCACTTTATATGACAATAATATCGATAACCACCGTCGGTTACCGGGAAGTCTTCGAGATCACCCCGCAGCTCGAAATCTTCACCATGATTCTGATTTTATCCGGCGTGGCAACCATATTTTATGGTATCACTGTGCTCATGCAGATGGTGGTGGAGGGCCAGATCGCAACTATTTTAGGAAGGAGACGAATGGAGAAAGACGTAAAAAAGCTCAAGAACCATTATATCCTGGCCGGTTTTGGCCGGGTCGGGCAGATAGTCTATAATGAATTCGAAAAAAGCGGAAAGCCTTTCGTCGTGATTGAAAGCGATGCCGAGATGATAAACATACTGCAGGATAAAGGCGGCCTTTACATAGAGGGAAATTCCACCGAGGACGAGGTCTTGCACCAGGCCGGAATTGAAAAGGCTGTGGGACTTGTATCCACTATTCCCTCCGAGGCCGATAATGTCTACCTCGCACTTTCCGCGCGACAGCTGAATCCCGACCTCAAAATAATCGCACGCGCCGACAGCCCCGATGCCGAAAAGAAACTCTACCGTGCTGGAGCAGATCGAGTCATCTGCCCCTACGAACTGGGCGGTATGCGTATGGCTCTCTCGATCATCCGTCCCAATGTCGTCGATTTCATGGAACTTGAATCGGCCGGCGCCGAGGCGGAGATATCGATCGAGGAGGTCATTGTGCCAGAAAACTCCAGCCTCGACGGCGTCACGCTGAAGGACTCCGATTTAAAGAATAAGCTGGATATAATGGTGGTGGCAATTAAGAAGCCCGACAAGACCATTTACTTCAATCCCAGCGCTAACACCAATATCGAGGTCGGCGATATCCTTGTCCTGATCGGACGCAAGAGTAATCTTGCCAAGCTGGATTTGATGACTGAGAATAATAAATAGGGCTTATTTTTTCTTCTCCAGCCAGCCTCGTTTGACCTCACCCAGGGTCTCCGGCGGCAGAAGATATGGCTTGATATCCAGAAGCGGTGTACCGTCAACCATATCCGGATCCTCAATATAAAGCGTGGTCCCCTCAATCTCTTTCAGCTTCACAACTGTCAATCCGATGGGATTGGGACGTTTGGGTGAACGGGTGGCGAAGACTCCATGCTGCTCGTCATCATGTGGAGGTGATGCGATCAGTTCATACCCCTCGGATTCATGAAACACCCATACCAGTATAAGATGTGAAAAGCCGTCAAGATCCATGAGGCCATCCCTGTACTCGGGTTGGAGTTCGATATATGCTTTTACGCCCTTGCCGTGATAATCTCCCTTAGGGCAGTTCTCGGTGGTTTTATATGGCGTATGGATTATACCTATGGGCTTCAATGTAAACCTATCCATGGCAAATCCTTGTTTAGGGTTTAGTGGATTTCTATATAATGAGCCTGTTTCTCTTTGACTTCCCCTACAATGGCGGCCGTCTCTATAGCTGATGAGCGCAGCTCCTCCAGCATCTGTTTCGCATTTCCCGGCGGAGCGGAAATCAAAAGCCCGCCCGAGGTCTGCGGATCATAGAAAACAGTTCCAAGATCCTGATCGAGATCACCCTTGATATCGACATCTTTCTCGAAGACTTTACGGTTGTCATTCAAACCGCCCGGTATCCAGCCTTTGGCATAACCCAGCACATTCGGAATCAAGGGCACACTCTGTGACTGCAATTTGAAGCTGACATTGGAGGCCCGCGCCATCTCAATCATGTGGCCAATCAGGCCGAATCCGGTAATATCAGTGGCGGCATTGGCTTTATATTTTACCATAACCTCAGCCGCGGTACGATTCAACTCGCACATCTGATCCATGATAAACTCAATATCGGCTTTGTCGGCCTGATTATTCTTGAGGGCGGTGGAAATAATTCCCGTTCCCAGCGGCTTGGTCAGAATCAGAAGGTCGCCGGGCCTGGCGTTGGCATTGGTCTTTATATCCTTGATCAGGATTCTGCCTGTAATCGCCACGCCGTACTTCAGTTCCTTGTCCTTGACCGTATGCCCGCCAATAATAATTGCTCCAGCCTCCTGCACTTTATCCTGCCCGCCTCTGAGGATATCGGTCAGCAAGCAATGCGGCATTTCGGCCGGAAAACAGGCAATATTAAGTCCGATAAGCGGCTTCCCGCCCATGGCATAAATATCCGAAAGCGCATTTGCAGCAGCAATTTGCCCGAAGCGGTAGGGATCATCGACAATCGGAGGGAAAAAGTCGGTGGTCATAATCAGCGCCTCGGTCTCGGAAATTCGATATACCCCGGCGTCATCTGCTGTGGACGATCCTACCAGCAGATTTTCATCATTGATCTGGGGCAAAGCCCCTATGATCTGGCTGAGTGCACCTGCACCGAGCTTGGAAGCTCAACCGGCACAGGAGACTTTCTCGGTTAACCTGAATATTTCGTCTTTCGAGTAATTCATATGAAACTTAAACATCGATTCTAATATAATTGTTCTAAGAGGTCAAGAAACAAATAATCGGCCATTCTGCCATATACGCTTGTTTTTTGCAAGTTTTGTGCTAAATTGAGTGTCTAATTTTTCATGATGGCAGCGTGATGCCGGTTATATGGAGTTTAGAATGAAAAAGTTCATTATAATTGCAATTGTGTTAATCATAGCGGCCCTGGGCTACTACTTTTTCGTTTACGGTAAAAACGGCGACGACAATCCATTTGAAATCGACCAGATCACTGCTGAGGCCTTCAAGGGGGACCTTGTGGTTTCGATCCATTCCAATGGCCGTGTGACCCCGGTACAGACTGTCGAAATAAAATCCAAAGCCTCGGGCGAGATAATCGAACTTGCAGTTGATGTAGGTGACTATGTTAATAAAGGGGACCTAATCTGCCGTCTCGATACTACAACTGTCATGAATAGCTACCTGCAGGCCAAGGCTGACCTGAATGTCGCCCAGGTTACAGTGAAAAAGCGCCAGCGGGAATTTGAACGGCAGAAGACCCTTTTCGAAAAGGACCTCCTGTCCGAGCAGGAACTGGACAATACAGAGCTGCTCCTTGAACAGGCCAAAGCCTCGCTGGTCAGAGCTGAAGCGGCATTTTCCATTGCCGAGGAACAACTCCAGGATACCGAGATACGCTCTCCCATAAGCGGAATTGTCCTGCAGAAGCAGGTTGAAGAAGGCCAGATTATATCTTCGGGCGTATCGACGGTCACGGGTGGTACCCTCATTATGCAGATAGCCGAGATGGATTCTGTCTATGTTGTGGCCGAGGTTGACGAAACAGATATCGGGCAGGTTGAAACCGGGCAGAGAGTCAAGGTCAATGCTGATGCTTATCCGGATATGAATTTTGAGGGACGGGTACAAAAGATAGCGCCCATGGCCACAGTCGAGCAAAATGTAACCGTCTTTGAGGTTACCACGCAAATTGACAACAGCGAAGGTTTCCTCAAGGCCGGGATGAACAGTTCGATCGAAATCATAACAGCCGAGGCCTATGGCGCGGTGCTGGTGCCCAATGATGCTATCAAGGATCCAGAGGCCGTCGGCTACACAGGCGAAATCGCTCAGGGGGAGCAGAAAATTGGCGGAGAAGAAGGACAGAAACGCCCCAGCCGAGAAGAAATGCGCGAAAGGATGAAGAATATGACCCCGGAAGAGATCGCCGAATTTCGCAAGCGCCGCCAGGAACAGATGGAGGCCATGGCCGACAAAAAGGTAGTCATGGTCAAGCGCGAGGGAGAATTTGTGCCACAGCTGGTTACCGTGGGCAAATCAAATCTGGATTACACCCAGGTCATCTCCGGAATTTCGATCGGTGATACTGTTGATGCTACGCCGGTATCGCTTATGATGCAGCAGCGGGCCGAGATGCGTGAGCGTTTCGAACGGCGCAGCGGTTCCATGGGCGGTTTAAGAAAAAGCGAATAATTCTCGACTGAGATAAATATAAAAAGGTCTGCGNNTTTTAATTTCTGTAATCTACGTTGATGCCTTTACAGGTTTTTCCATTTTCTGAATCACCGCATCCGCAAATTCGGTCGTGTCAGCCTCTCCACCAACATCGCGTGTAACATGTTTTCCCTCTTTATATACACTGGTGACAGCTTCAAAAATTCGGTCGGCCGCCTCATTCTCGGCCAGATGCCTGAGCATTAGAAGCGCCGAGAAGATCATCGCAGTCGGATTGGCGATATTCTTTCCGGCAATATCCGGTGCGGAACCATGAACCGCTTCAAATACCGCATATTTATCGCCGATATTCGCGCCCGGCACAACACCCAAACCGCCAACCATACCGGCGACAAGGTCGGATACGATATCACCATAGAGATTTGACAGAAGAAGTATATCGAACTGATGCGGATTCATTACCAACTGCATGCAGAGATTATCAATGATTCTTTCGTTATACTCGATTTCGGGGAAGTCTCTTGAAACCTCTTTAGCGGAATCAAGAAACAACCCATCCGACAATTTCATAATATTTGCTTTGTGGCCGACTGTAATCTTCTTGCGTCCCTTCTTCTGAGCATAATTAAAAGCCCAGCGGGCAATTCGTGCCGAGGAGAGAGCAGTTATGACCTTTATCGACTGCGAAATACCCGGGGCTATAACATGCTCGATTCCCGAATAAAGATCCTCTGTATTTTCACGCACAATAACCAGATCGATATCCTCATAACGTGACTTTATGCCCGGAATAGATTTTACCGGTCGCAGATTGGCATACAGGTCAAGCTCTTTTCTGAGAGTGACATTGGCGGAACGAAAGCCCTTGCCGATTACCGTCGTAATAGGCCCTTTGAGGGCAATACCGTTTTTTCTGATCGAATCCAGAAGTTCATTGGGCACCGGCTGACCATATTCCGGCATTGCTTCCTGCCCGGCAATCTGCTTTTCCCATTTTATCTCCACACCGGTTGCCTCGATCACAGCAAGTGTGGCTTTGGTAATCTCCGGGCCGATGCCGTCGCCCGGAATTAATGTTATTTCATAAGAACCCATTTTCATAACCTCTTAAGGTTGACAATTTTAATCTATTTGTCCGGCTCTTCCTATAATTGGCGTAAATGTAAAATGTTTCCAAAGAGAGACTAAATTATCAAAAATACACTCAAAACCGCCGGAGAACGTGCTCCGGCGGCTTCGAGGAGGGCAGACATCCCCACATCCGCCCTGCATTATGACAGAACAATCACGGAGCTAATGGGTGTGAGAACCGTGATTCTGAGAATTTTCTTCTTCCGCTTCTTCGGACTCCTGTTCACCAGTCTGACGCATACTGATATATTCCTGATAAGTCATCTCCGGCAGAACCTGCAGGAAAGCAATTATGGGCCATATTTCCCGGTCGCTGTGCACATCGCCGATCGCAGGCATTCCGGTCAATTTGATGCCGTGCTTGGTGATCCAGAAAAGTTCCGCAGCCGTCCACTCCTCGGCTTCCTCTTCAAGCGCGGGCGCCTCGGGGTAGAGCCCAATCGCGAACTCGTCTTTGCCGATTCCAATTGCACCATGACATATCACGCACATCTCGTCAAAATGTTCAAATCCTCTGGCAATCATATTTGAGTCGGTGAGATCAGGGACCTCTATACCCTCGGCATGCCTTTTGATCGAATTATCCACTGTGGTATTGATAATTTTCAGTGTCAGGCTGTTGTGTTCGGAGGTTGCCGCTATATTATAAATCCCGGAATTAATGAAAATTATGAACAATCCCATGGCGAGCGCAAGAATAATAATGATAACGATCAGTATTTTCATTTTCCTCCCCGGTTTTACGATAATAAACACCCCGGCCCCTTATCGAGGCCGAGGCTTTCCACGACTAAACCCGGAATCAAAAAGCTCTTCCTTTTTGAAAACCGAATTGACCTGTGAAGGATGAAGATAGCCGTGATCTTCTATTGATCATTTGAAAACAGGTAATCATCCCCTTTTGCTTTTGCATGACAAGAAATGCATGCCTGCCCTGTTCCTTTGGCTACCCTTCCAGCTAATGCGACCCCCTTTGGGTTCTGCATTATTTTTCCGTCCGGGCCGTATTTGACCCAGAACCAATTGTTATTTTCGGGATCGTAACCATCCTCGCGCTGAAGCATTATGGTTACAGCAGCCAGATAGTCGCCGGGCGATTCAGCAACCTTCTCCTGGGTGGCGTCTTCCCCTCCGAAGTTGTCCTTGACTATTATATGGTAAGGCGTACCGTCAACATGCACCATATTGTAATACATGCGCAGAAACTTACCATGCGGGGATGTGCCTGGATAAACTCCCGAACTCATGGGCCACTCTTCATAGCCCTGCATGGCTTTCCAGAGATTGTTGGCAAATTTGACATCATCAGCTCCGCCAAACGGCATCTCCTCCTGGGCCAGACTGTTTATTCCGAGTCCGAGAATAAAAACTAACATCAATGAGCTGAAAGCGATTGAAATGACTTTCGTTCTCATTGAACCCTCCTCCTGCTTTATGGATTGCATTCTATCTTCAGAGATATCTTCTTACATGCCTTTTCAGCAATTATCGTGACCCAAAGATAGCCTGAGGAGGCATAGTTGACAATACTACTAAAATCCTGATCTATTACGTATGCACACTACGCAAAAATATGGAAAAAAGTCCAAATTTCAGGAGGGATATTTCGACCGATTAGAATGTAAATGCCAGGGAGAGTTCTATGCCGCCGGGCCGATTCTCGGGAATAGATATCTCTGCACGAATCTTTCTATTGTGGCTTCTGACTGCGGAATCCGCATGAACAAAATCATATATCCAGCTTCCGAAGAAAGCCAGAACACCTGCAAAGATCAGCGTAGTCCGAAAGGCTGATTCGCTATCTTTGGTATTCTCGTAAGGTACGTAATCAAACAAAGCCCATACCACAGGTAATGAGATAACTTCGACCCCGAGCAATTCGAAACCCGTTAGTAAGTCTTCTGCATAAAAGTGACCCAGACCGTGAAACAGAAATCCGGGGAATAGAGCCAGTGTCGTAGCCGTCCTTTCGGATTTATATGATNNTAGAATAAGATTCTCTTCCTGATATGAGAATGGTCTGATTTTGAAAGAGTCCAGGAGTTTGAGACGCAAGGCTTTGCTGATAATCGCTATCAGAATGCCCTATGCTGTCGGCAGACATCAGAGGACAGGCCGGCAGAATCATGAGCATTAATATGATTCTGAAATGTGTACCCACTAAACCTCCCCATTATGAGGGAAATATACTATGAATGGATATTTTGTCAATAAAAACAAGCCTCGCGAGTTAATCGCATCAACCAGAAAACAAAATCCTTGAAATCTGATATATTCGTCTTATCTTTAGTGCATGGCTACCCAGGATACATATCATGATGAGGAACGGCATCCGGCCGTGGCGGGGACATTCTATCCGGCCGATCCGCTCGATCTTTCGCGCATGGTGAGCGGCTATCTGTCTGAAACCAAACGGACTGTCGTTGCCGAGAAGGTGCAGGGAGTTATCGCGC
>JAABVY010000310.1:0-5177 GCA_011777135.1 Candidatus Zixiibacteriota bacterium
CATTCAAATGCTATGATCCATATATGCAGGATAAGCCTTTTGCAGAGATGACAGATATAAAGTATGAATTTAAGGATACATGTCATGTCCAGCTTGTGGTCTATAATGTCTATGGAGAGGCGATCGATACTCTTTTGAATGAAATCCAGATGCCGGGTTATCATGAAGTTACATGGATGGGTGACGGATTTCCCACGGGAATATATTTCTGCAAAGTCACTATTTGCGACACAACCCTTACAAAGAAACTCATCCTGTTAAAATAGGGACTACTCAATTGAGTACTTCTGTCTTGACAAAATTAGTCGGGTTTACGATAATACTGCATTAACTTCATCCGGAGGAGAAAATCTCATGAAAAAAGCGACATCATTATTCCTGCAAACATTGATAATTATCCTGCTTTCTATAAATCTCGCGGCAGCTCAGGATGAACCCGAGACAGAATTCGATGCCCCATATCTGATTATTGCAGCCGACAGCCTGTTCAAGGATAGGGATTACGAGAAAGCGCGTGAATGGTATATGCAGGCGGCCGAGAAAGCCAAAGCAAACGGCATGAAAAGCGAGCTGACCGAGGCCAATGCCATGATAGCCAGAACCTACCTGGTGCAGGGTTATGTCGATGAGGGAATGGAGTACCTCAAAAAGACGCTGGAGACAGCGACGCCCGATGATCCCCTGGGATGGTCCCGGTATCTCAGTGTGCGGGGCCGTTTTGAATGGAACAATGGAACCCTTGATAAGGCTACGGAAACATTCAAGGAGATGTTCTATTACGCCCAGGAGCATGAACTCTGGGATCGAGCGGTGGATGCCGCCCATATGGTAGCGATCACCAGCGATCTTCCCGGCCAGGTTGAATGGGGCCACAAGGGAATCGAGGTTGCCGAGAAACATGAGGTGACCTCATGGCTGGGACCTCTCTGGAATAATCTGGGCGCAACGTATGAAGACCTCGAGCAGTATCCCGAGGCGCTGCAGGCATACAAAAAAGCCCGTGAATACCATTATAAATACGGTTCGGAAAGAAATAAGCTGATTGCGGACTGGGCGGTCGGGCATGCTTATCGTGAAGTTGACTCCATGGAACAGGCCCAGAATATCCTTCAGCCTCTGGTTGAATGGAGCCGTGAACTTGATGACAAAGAATTTCTGGGCTGGACATACTGGGAGCTGGGACGGATTGAATTCTGGAACCGTAATTATATGAAAGCGGCGGAACTGATTCGCGAAGCCCGCGACAATTTGAAAGAGGCGGGAATCGAACGCTGGAATCCTGAAAAATACAAGGAGATCGTGGCATTTCTCGAGCGGGCCAAGATCAGGGCCGATGAAGAAAGGGAGCGCAAGGGGGAATAGTCGAACACCGTCCGTGCTCTTACCACCAGATCAGGCGGTCGTTTTCAATCGAAAATGTGCGCTCATCTCTATCGCCGTCAACCTCAACCAGCCAGTAAAGCGCATCCGAGGGAACACCTTCAAAAATAAGACTATTGCCAGTAGCGGTCTTTTTCTCTAATGATTGCCAGCCCTCATCCCAGTAAAACAATTCATATTCCGCAGCGCTTTTCAGCGGTCTTTCTTTGATGCTGGTAGTGGATTTAACAGGCGCTCGTTTGGTGGTAGCATTTATTTCCATGTTTATTAGAATTTCATTATTTGGCACAAAGACTTTTCTGTTGCCATCTGCACGCATTATGAATGGATCTGCATAAGACAAAACTTCGTCTTCAAGATATAATGCCGGAAGATAGGCCACTTCCATGCCCATATTTGTGAAGACAGCTTGATTTTTGCCGACATCAATTCTTGCCCAGTCAATCGGCTTCCATTCAGCATCATTGAAAACGCAGAGGTATGCTATGTCTGCTGAATCCGGAATTGATTTATCAAATACGATATCAATGTCGGCAGTCGGGACATAGTCATTTGTCACATCGATATAGCTCTTGCCGTTAAGCCATCCGGGAATACTCGCCTCTTTTGTCTCCTGGAAGGCGAGGTTATTCATCTGTTGAGCATACATCTTTCGGTATGCCTTGGCAAGCTTATTAGCCAGTTCATACTTTCCGGGATTGGCCTCTGCGCCCATGAAGGGGATGACCTCGCCACCAGGAGTTACAATCGCATTCCAGGCATGGTTGTTGCCTGTGTTGGCCCAGTACGGGGTATAATCGCTGGTAACTGCAAGACCGTTGGCACGCATGGCATAGATAGCAAGGTTGGTCATATCCTCACATCGTCCAAGCTGTGTCTGCATCATCTCCGTTAGTCCCTGGTCGGTGGGATGGTAATAATAACGCTCGTCGAATTTGAACCATGACATAATGTCATCGTTGATAATCGCAGCTGCTTCGATCGGATCGGTCGGATCTGCCATTTGAGATTCGATATCCTTGTATTTCTCCCAGAGTATTGGCCGCCAGCTTTCCAGAGGTTCGTTGCTTCCACGATATGGAAGAACATAGGCGCAGAATTGTTCGAAGTTCAAATCCCTTGACCAGGGTTTCTCCTCCCAGGCACGGAAAGCATAGTCAATGTTCTCTATAAGAAANNTTTTTGGACCAGGGTTTCTCCTCCCAGGCACGGAAGGCGTAGTCTATATTCTCTATCAGAAAGTCAGCTTTGATATTCTCAAGATCATTTATAAAATCCTGCTTCTGGTATGAAATCGAACCGCGCTCCGCCTCAATTCTGTCCACATCCTCCAGCAACGCATCATAATCTTCATAAGCGAGGACATCAAAATCAACAGCATTCTCCGAGGAATCTACCATCTTGAATGTCATGTAACCGTGGCCATCCATATTGGATATAAGAAATACGGCTGCCTGGTATTTCAGGGAATCATCCTGAAAGTGATCCAGGACTTTTTGCAGTTCCACGCGGTTATCGTTTGCTTTTTCCAGCGCTTCTGAAAGCCGGTTATCGTCTGCAAGAAGAGCGCTACAGGATATTATTATTGTAATTATAAAAATAGCGGGGATATTGGTGCGTTTCATGCTTACCTCTGCTGCCAAATAAGATCTTAAAATATAAGAATAATACTTTGCGTGATGTGAAACAAGTGAAATCGATCTTCGAAAAAGTGATTATGTACTTACTGGAGAGGTTAAAGATATAAATTAATTTCCTCTGGCAATATGATAGCTTACAAAGGATTGATTGAACCAGATTCAAAATCAGCAACATGCTGTCCTAAATTCAGTTTGACTTGAGGTTGCATTTGAATAAATTATATATTTTAAGCATCTCCCCATATACCCGAAAGGAGGATAAATGAAGGACAAGCTGTTAGAGACAATCGACTATTTGAAATCCAAAGGGGTGCAGTACGCCGATATAAGATTTTCCCGCCGTGATGTCGAATCTATCAAGGTTACCAATGAAAATGTAGATACACTTTCCCGAACTCTGGATCAGGGTTTTGGAATCAGGGTATTGGCGGATGGCGCCTGGGGTTTCGCCTCGTCGTCAAAACTGACATCGGGCGAATTAAAGAAGGTTGCCAATCAGGCGCTAAAAATCGCGCAGGCATCCGCAATCACCAAGAGGGAAGATGTCAAGCTGGATGAGGGGTCGGTATATGGCGATCATTATAGAACGCCATTCGAGACCGATCCATTCAAAGTCAGACTTTCCCGAAAGATCAACATGCTGATGAAGATCAACAAGACCCTGCAGAAGAAGCCCGAAATCAAGATAGCCGAATCATCCATGGCGTTTTTCAAGACCAATAAGATTTTTGTAAATACAGATGGCTCGGTAATCGAGCAGGATCTTATGGAATCAGGAGCTGGATATACCGCCACGGCTGTCGAAGGCGGCGAGGTTCAGAGAAGATCATTTCCTAACTCGCATGGCGGAGATTTTATGACCGGCGGCTTTGAAGTGATAGAAAATATGGGTTTGCAGAGAAATGCCAATCGGGTTCGCGAGGAGGCCATACAGTTATTGACCGCTCCTCCGCTTCCGGCAGGGGAGGCCGACATCATTATCGGCGCCTCGCAGATGGCTTTGCAGGTGCATGAATCCTGCGGACATCCCACCGAGCTCGACCGGGTGCTCGGTACGGAAATTTCTCTTGCGGGAGGATCGTTTATCAGCCTCGATAAACTTAACAATTTACAGTACGGCTCGGACAAGGTCACAATAGTACATGATGCCACATGCGAGGGCGGACTGGGCACGTTTGGCTACGATGACGAAGGTGTGAAAGCCCAGCGGATGCCGCTGGTCGATCAGGGCCGTTTTGTCGGCTACCTGACCTCTCGTGAGACCGCCGGTGTGGTGGGCCAGAACTCCAACGGATGCATGCGCGCCGACGGCTGGAATCGGATACCGCTGATCAGGATGACCAATATCAATCTGGAACCGGGTGAATGGGAGCTTGAAGATCTGATCGCCGATACAGAGGGCGGTTTCTTCCTGGATACCAACAAGAGCTGGTCGATCGACGACAAGCGCCTGAACTTCCAGTTTGGTGTGGAAGCCGCCTGGGAGATAAGGAACGGCAAACTGAAGACCTTGTACAAGAATCCGCTTTATACAGGCATAACTCCGCAATTCTGGAACTCCTGTGACGCAATCTGCAACAAAAACCACTGGCATATCTGGGGTGTAGCAAATTGCGGCAAGGGCGAGCCGATGCAGGTCGCCCATGTCGCCCACGGTACATCTCCGGCAAGATTCAGAAAAATACAGGTGGGGGTGAGCAAATGATTGGAAGAGATAAATTATTCACGACGCTTGAAAAAGTAATGGCCAATTCCAGGGCCGACCAGACCGAAGCGGTATTTCTGGGATCATCTATTGGACTGACACGTTTTGCTAATTCGCACATACATCAAAACGTTGCCGAGACCAACAGCACGGTATATTTTCGTGTGGCGATCGGAAAAAAGCTGGGAGTGGCCTCGACCACCTCGATGTCATTGACAGATTTGAAGAGATGCTTGCGGGCGGCGACAGATATCGCCAAACGCCAGGTTGAAAATCCGCATTTCGACAAATTCCCGCAGCCGCAGGAGTATCCTGAAGTTGAGACTTTCTTTGAAAAGACTGCGAAATTCTCACCCAAGCAGAGAGCTACAAAGCTCAAAAGGATTTTCTCCAAAACCATCAATAATAATCTGGATGCTGCCGGTGCATTTACCACCGGCGAAGGTGAAGTT
>JAABVY010000310.1:5191-13696 GCA_011777135.1 Candidatus Zixiibacteriota bacterium
GGTGATGACTCCTCGGGATATGTGAACTTTGTTTCCCATAATATCGATGATCTGGATTTCACCGCCCTTTCGAATACGGCATTAAAAAAATGCAAGAAATCGAAGAATCCGAAGGAGGTTGAGCCCGGAAAATATGAAGTGATTCTGGAGCCTGCCGCCGTAGCCAACCTTCTGGAATGGATGAATTTCATAGCCTTCGGATCGAAGGCATTTCAGGAGGAGACCTCCTGTCTGGCCGGCAGGGTTGGTGAGCAGATAATGGGTCCGAATATCAGTATATATGATGATGCCTTGAATACAGCCGGGGTGCCATTCCCATTTGATTTGGAGGGCGTGGCCAAAAAGCAGGTCGATTTTGTAACCGGCGGTGTAGCCAAAGGTGTTGTCTATGATACTATTTCCGGCCATAAAGAGCACAAGCAGTCTACCGGACATGCGCTCATGCCGAGCGAATCGGGCGAAGGCGCCATGCCGTTGAATGTATTTATCAAGCCCGGTGATTCATCGCTGGAGCAGATGATTTCCAATGTCGAAAAGGGCATACTGGTTACCAGATTCCATTATATAAATGGTTTTCTGGATACGCGCAAAGCGCTGATGACCGGCATGACCCGTGACGGCACGTTTTTGATCAAAAACGGCAAGCTCAGCAATGGAATAAAAAACCTGAGATTTACGGATAGCATGCTCGATGTTTTCTCCAATGTGGCTGAAATATCGAGTGAATCTGTGTCTATTCCCGGATGGTGGGATGCTATGGGCTGCAATCATGTTCCTGCGATGCGGGTCTCGGAATTCAATTTCTCCGGGAAAACGGATTTCTGATCATCCTGGATAATATATTATAATGCAATTATTTAGCGTGATTAAGAATAGCTTGTGAAACATATTGCTTTCAATCCCGTATCCTTTTATAAGAAATGGATAGGAATTGAAAAATGAATACCTTTGAACGACAACATGGCGGGTCAGGCATCAAGACAGCGGTTATTCTATTTTTGATGGCTTTTTGTTTTGGGCCCGTGACCCTGCAAGGGGCATCATATACAATCTTCAATATGCAGGATTTTTCATCTCAGGAACTGCGCATGCAGGCCTTCACCCTGAATGATGATTCCGAGCTCGAAATTGATATAATTGGCGCACGGCACAAGGATTCTGACCAGATGTATGCCCTGGGCTGGATCTTGGATTCGGAAACTCGTGAGGTTGTCTGGTCGATGTCGGAAGAAGCTACCAGACGTCTTGAGGACGACCGCAAGCTGCGCCGTTATAACGGCACCATGTATCTGGATGAAGGCGATTATGAGGCCTACTATTTCGCCGGAAATCCCCTTCAGATGCTTACAGGTTTTCGCCTGAAAGGAGACATTGAGGGCCTGGGCGATCTGCTTGGAATTATGGGAGATGCCCTGGATGATGAATTCTCCAAAGACGGCACGATTTACTATAAGCAGATGAAGAAATTTAAATTTCAGCTTTCCTCTGAAGATAGAGATTTTATTGTTAGAGGGGATGCACCCCCTGTCCTTCCCGATCAGGTAATTTCGCTGGTTCGTCCGAGGAATCTGAGTGATGAGCGCGCCGGCTTTACGGTGACTGCGCCCACCGATGTAAAGTTATACGCCATTGGAGAATATTCTGAGAACAATGATGTTTTCATGGATGGAGCCAAGATCATCAATGCACGTACGCGGCAAAAGGTCTGGGCCATGGAAAGGTGGAATACGGACTGGAGCGGTGGAGCGTTTAAGAACCGCTGTTTTCTTGATGAGATCAATCTGCAGCCGGGCGATTATATCGTGAACTACTGGACCGATGAATCGCATACATTTGACGACTGGAACAGCATACCTCCCTATGATCCCTTTTTCTACGGTATAACAATCTCGGCGGCATCCCCTCGATATGCCGATCGCGTCAAGCCCTCGGATATCGATGAACGCAAGAAGACAATTGTGCAGATTACCAAGGTTACTGATGATGTTAATCTTGCCCGGGATTTCAAGCTCAAACGTGATATGCGGGTCAATGTCTATGCCATCGGCGAGGGCCGTAAAGGCTACATGTATGATTATGGCTGGATTAAAAATGCCGACAATGATGAAACTGTGTGGATCATGCGCGAGGATCAAACTGACCATGCCGGAGGAGCTGCAAAGAACCGTGTTTATGATGGGATTTTAGAACTCAAGAGTGGAAATTATACCCTGAGATATAAGACCGACGGATCACATTCTTATGGGTCATGGAATGCTGCTCAGCCTTCCGATAGCCGTAATTATGGCATCACTCTGTATGCCTATGAAGAGGATTTCAGCCCTGACCTGGTGGAGGTCGGTCAGTTGAAGAGCCTGGGAGGGCCGAGAGAAACCCAGACAACTTACGAATTTCGATTTCACGTTCCACCGGCGCCGGATCCCCAGCAAATTCGTGAATTAGTGGAACAGCAGAAAGAAATCACCAGAATATACATGGAGCAATTGAGCGATTTACGGCGGGAAATGAGAGAATCTCCCAATGACCTGGAAACTGTTGAAGAATTGAAACGGGACATCGAAGAACTTAAGAAAGAATACGAAGAAGACATGAAAGAGCTCACGCATGAATTCGACCGTGAACAGATTGAATTCGAAAATAAAGAGCTTGAAAACCAGATGAGATTACTGCAGAAAGAATTGGAGAGCCTCGACCATAAAAACTTCATTGAGGTTCAGCCTTCGAGTGAATCATCAGACTTCATCGTCCGGATCGGCGGCGTCGGCAATAATGCCAATCTTAAAACCACATTTAAGCTCGATCAACCTACCCGTGTCAGAATCCATGCCCTGGGAGAGGGTGTGAATGGAAGGATGTACGATTATGGCTGGATCACCGATAAGAAGAGCGGTAATGTCATCTGGGAAATGACCTACATGAAAACCCAGCATGCCGGCGGCGCGGTGAAAAACAGGCTATTTGATGGTGTGATCATGCTCGATAAGGGAACTTATGAGGTCTACTATGTAAGCGATGACTCTCATTCTTATGCAGAATGGAATGATTATGCTCCGCCGAATCCGACCAACTGGGGAATATCGTTGAAATTTGAAAAATAGACTCGGATTTTCTATCTAAAAAAAGGCCGCCGTTGAGGGCGGTTTTCTTTTTTGCCGTATAATTGTCCTTCTCATCCGGCGGAAAAATCGAGATTCAGTCTTTTTATCAGGAGATCGCGGGCCCTGTTTGTAGCTATGGCTCGATGAGATATCTTATTCTTTTCTTCCGGTGGAAGTTCGGCGAAAGTCTTGCCGTAAAAAGGCAGGAAGAACACCGGATCATATCCAAAGCCCTCGCGGCCCCTTATCTCGGTTGTGATTTTTCCGGTCACCCGTCCCTCAACAAGCTCGAGATCATCCTCAGCGAAACAGACAGCAATGACACATCTGAATACGGCATCCCGCTCACTTTCAGGGACACCTTCGAGCTCTCTCAGGAGCTTCCTGTTGTTATCCTCAAAACTGCATCCGGGACCTGCGTAACGGGCGGAATTTACACCCGGCCTCCCTTCCAGGGCGGCGACCTCGAGCCCGGAATCATCAGCAACAGAAATTACATTTGTCACTTTAAATATGGCTTTGGCCTTGAGGATAGCATTATCTTCAAGGGTCTGCCCGGTTTCCTCAGCCTCCGGAAAATCACTAAAGTCTTTTTTGCTTAGTATCGAAAGCGGCAGGTCGCGCAGGATATATGAAATCTCCCTGATTTTGTGCTCGTTGTTGGTTGCCAGTACTATTTGTTTCATTGTCTTTGGTAAGATGTCCTGTTCAGCTTAATACTTGTTTATATCGATGCGGATCACGTTCTGGATTTTGTCTCCCATAAAATGCCTGGCCACCTGATGAAATCTCTCAGGGAAATCCGAGACATAGAATTTATGCAGCACGCTGGCAGTTTTTTCTCTCAATAAATTCATCTCGATCAGTTTTTTGTAGACCACCTGCGCCGTTTCCTCAGCCGAATCAATCAATACGATGTCCTTTCCCAGAACCTCGTGAATCACTCCTTTCAGGAGGGGGTAATGAGTACAGCCGAGAATTAACGTGTCGATACCATTGGCTTTAAAAATAGAAAGGTAATCTTCGGCAATCAAACGGGTAGCCTCCTTCTGCACGTAACCTTCTTCTACCAGCGGGACAAAAAGAGGACAGGCCATGGAGAAGACCTTGATGTTGGAATCGAGGCGGTTGATGGTACGAGCATAAGAATCGGAGGAGATGGTTCCGGCGGTGCCAATGATGCCCACCTTACCGTTTCTTGTCGCTCTTACAGCTGAGACAGCTCCCGGTTCAATCACTCCGATCATCTCGATGTCATATTCGTTTTTTATCTCATCCAATGCCTGGGCGGAGACTGTATTGCAGGCGACCACGATTATCTTGACATTCTGTTCCAAGAGGAAATTCGTGTCCTGGCGCGAGAATTCGATAATTATATCTTTGGAGCGGGGCCCATAAGGGGTCCGTCCGGTATCGCCAAAATAGATTATGTCTTCATTGGGCAGGATTTTGAGGACCTCTTTGACGACAGTCAGGCCGCCCAATCCTGAATCAAAAATGCCAACAGGCTGTGATCTGTCATTATTTGCCATATGGTTTGTTACCTATCGGGAGAATATTTGTCAATAAAATTTTTAATACCGGCATATATTCCCTCGGCTGCTTTTTGTCTGAAACTCTCTTTCCCCAGCAGCGCCTCCTCATGCTTATTGCTTATGAAGGCCACTTCTACAAGTACCGACGGCATAAAGACCTTGTTGAGCACAAAAAAACCGGCCTGATCGACCCCTCGGTTGCGGGTTCTCAGACTTTTAATCATTTCGGTCTGGATTTCACGAGCCAAAGCCTGTGACTCCGCCAGATATTCTGTCTGCAGGAGATCGAACAAAATCAAATCGAGCTCATCGGCAGTATCGGCCATCTCACCTTCCTCGTTAAGGAGGATGGATTTATTTTCCAACATGGCGGTCGCGCGTGCAGCATCATTCAGTGCCGCTGCAAGAAAGAAGGTCTGGGAACCCTTGGCCGAGGCATCCTCGAACCAGTTGGCATGAATCGAGACAAACATCTCCCCACCCTTGCCATTCGCCAGATTCGCTCTTTCGTCGAGAAGTAATGTATTGTCATCCCGTCGGGTAAGGACTACTTTAATATCATCCTTTTCAAACAGCTTTTCCAGCCTCAGGGCGATGTCAAGTACAATATCTTTTTCCCTGGTCCCTTTGGGGCCGATAGCACCATCCTCAGAACCGCCGTGCCCGGCATCTATCACGATGACATCGATTGGATCAAACTCACTATCCGCAAAGATAGTGTCGATTGCCGAGTAGTCGAAAGTGGTATCGATTATGGAGACCTGTATTCGGGGAGGATTCAAGGCCAGGTTGTGATGCATCTCATTTATATCGGTTCTGAAGTTTATGGAAATCTGGGAAGAATTCTCAAACTGAAAGGCGCGTATTTCTCTGATTACGCGGCTGTGGGGGCGGTTTGAAATATAGCCGGGCTTCAGGCTACCGCCCTGCAGGGTAATATTGATCCAGCTTCCTTCAGTTACAAGGACCTCGTATTCAAGCGGATGAGCAAGGATAATTTCACACAGATAGCCATTGCTCTTGGGAGCAAACTCAACATCGAGAACATTGTGCTCCAGTTCCGCCGCTCGAATTGAGAGCTCGTTTTCATCCCAGACCATTGTAATTCCTGCTAGGTCCGCTATCACCGGAACGGTCGTTATGGCCGGGACGAAGAAGTCTGCATCCTTGTACAGGATCGGATAGGTGATATTACGAAGGCTATTGTTCAGCCGTATATATGTCGAAAAGAGGTTGAAGTTTGCCTTGTTGTTACCGGAATTCAGTACCGCCTCGAAGGTCAGGGGATCATAGTCCATCTCGATATTAAGAGCCTCAGTCATGTCGCTCAGGGAGATATAATAGATGTCTCCTTCCTTCATGTGATCGACTTCGGTGGGCACTCTATAATATAGCCGGGCGCTGACTCCGTCTTCCGGCTGGAAAAGCCATAGGCCAAAAATAATGAGGATTAATGTGAAAATTGCTCGTTGGGTACTCATATCAAAATTGTACGGAAGATTATCGGTTTCGTTCCCGCAGTCCTCTCTCCATGCGGCGGGTATCCTCTTTTTTCTTTATGGCTTCACGTTTATCATAGAGCTTCTTTCCGCGTGCCAGACCGATCTCGAGTTTGGCCAGATTCTTCCGAAAATACAGCCGGAGCGGAATCAGGGTAAATCCGCGTTCCTGGGTCTTGACCTTGAGCTTGCGGATTTCCCGCTTATGCAATAGAAGCCTCTTCTTGCGGTCGGGATCGTGCTTTTCATGGGAAGCCTGTTCATACGGGTTTATGCGCATGGAATGCACCCAGACCTCGCCATCCTCCACGGCTGCATAAGCCTCCTGGATCGAGACCCGCCCCTGACGGATAGACTTGACCTCGCTGCCGACCAGCTCTATTCCGGCCTCATAAGTCTCCGAAATATGATAATCATGATAAGCCCTGCGATTGGTAGTCACAATTTTTATGTCGTCATCGTCTTTAGCCATGGCGCTAATATATACAGTTTTTCAAGATATCATCAAGTAAAATAAGAAATCGACCTCTTGGAGCTTGACTTTATCTTGATTGTACGATTATTTTAGGGCTTGACATTATAGACCGTGGATCGTCATGATAACGATTATGAAGATTAAAACTCTTAATATAGCAATTCTGGTATTACTTCTGACACCATTTACCCTTATCAATGCAGAAAGCAAGGGTGTGGTAACAGGCGCCGTCTTTGATTCAGAAGATAATCAGCCGATTCCATCAGCAGCTGTATGGATTGACGAGTTAGCCCTTGGAGATCTGACAGATTCGCTGGGAAGATTTACGATCCGGGGTATCCGTTCCGGGCGCTATACCCTGCGGGCCGAACTGATCGGATATAAGGCCTACGTGCATTACAATTTTGAGGTCAATGCCAATGATACAGCCCGTATAGAAATCACTCTCGAGCCGACTGTGCTTCCCCAGGGAGAGGAGCAGATTGTTGTCGGCAGGAAGCCTCTTCTCGATCTCAATCAGCCTACCACCGCGCGATCTGTAGATCGCCAGGAACTGGAGCTGATTGCACCGGAGGAGATCAAGACTATAATCGAGGATCAACTGGGGGTATCCACTCTCGAGAATGAAATCCATATCAGGGGCGGCAGGACGTATGAGGGCGAATTTTTGGTTGATGGTGTATCGATTTCTGATCCCATGGTGCGCCAGGGATATTCCTTGAACCTGAATCCGGATATAGTCGAGGAGGTGCGAGTCATCTCCGGCGGACTTTCGGCGCAATATGGCGGAGTTACCAGCGGGGTGGTTGAAATTTCGACTCGTGAAGGCACTGATCTTTTTAAGGGAAATATTGAGTACCGTACCGACAATTTCGGTTTCGGGTCTGGCTATGATTATGACACTGATAACCTCAATCTGGAATTGTCCGGTCCAGATCCGATCTTCTCCAATCTCCTGAAGTCGTTCGGGCTCGGCGATCGAAGTTACTTTTTTCTTTCCGCCGGTANNATTATCCAATCTTTTGAAGTCATTTGGACTTGGAAATCGAAGTTACTTTTTTCTTTCCGCCGGTATGTCAATATCCGACAGCTATCTACCCTATAGCAATTCCCAATATTCTTCTTTTCACGGCAATACCTTCGCTCCCAGGGGCGATAATTACTGGTCATTGTTTCTTAAATGGCACGGCTGGCTGAAGGATAAATTCAAGCTGACCGTCTCATACAATGGCTCGGTCAATATCAATCAGGACCGTGCGATTCTGGATACACGGTTTCGTCTGGCGACATACTCGTATGGATATCCATTCGAATACCAGCAGAACCTTGATAATTATAATACTTTCACCCAGTTCACCAATCAGCAGATTATAAAACTGGAGACAAATCCCCAGGCCAGGTCGGGACTCGAATTGGTGCTCTCCAGGGTTTTCACCAACCTCCATTCTGATGTTAACGGAAAGAGCTGGGATGAATATGTCGCTCCGGTCGACACTCTTCCGGAGATAATAGAGATTTCAGAGGATTCATCATACTACACAATCGAAGAGGGTGATGGTTTCTGGGATAGCGGGGATGGTGATCTCTGGTATGATCATTTTCTCGAGACATATTCAATTGCATTGCGGGGCCGTAAACAGCTTGCCATGAACCAGAGTATGTCCGGCGGGATTTCTTATGACTACGAGACCCTGCAGATGACCGATATTTTCAAGCCCTACCTGGGAGAGGAGGGGCTTGGTTTGAATTATGATATATATCGAGTGTATCCATCAAGCTTTGCCGCCTACTTCCAGAACAGGTTCAATTTCTCGGGAGCGGTCTTCGACCTGGGAGTGCGCTACGATCTCTGGATCCCGGGCAAGTATGCGGAGGAGGCCGCGCTGTCCGGCGAATCG
>JAABVY010000310.1:13733-21548 GCA_011777135.1 Candidatus Zixiibacteriota bacterium
TGGCGAGGAGATTGAGCGCATCTTCGAAAATGAAACCTTTACTATATTTGGACGGCGGGCTCGTTCAAACTTCTCGCCTCGTTTGGGAGTGTCGTATCTGCTTTCCAATAACCTGACATTATATGTCAATTACAATCGCTTGGCCAAGAAACCGCCGGCTCAATANNGGAGCCTACCAGTTGTTCGGTAATCCGGCTTTGGGCTATGAGAAAGTAACGACAATTGAAGCCGGCGTGAAATACCTTCCCTCGCCGGGGCGGGCCCTTTCGATATCGGCCTATTTCAAGGACATAAGCGATTATATCGCCGCCACCCAGATCCAGCCCGACCCGCGTTTTCCCGATGAGTCCTACCTGGTTTATTTCAACCTGGATTTTGCCAAGTCGAGAGGTGCAGAGTTGAGCTACACCCATGATTTCGATCAATATATCAGGGGTTTTGCCAATGTTGCAGTATCTCGCGCTGAAGGTGAAAGGTCACTTCCCGCAGATATCCTGCGCGGACTCGAGGCCAGGGCGGAGGGCGAGCTTTTTACCGAGGTGCCGTTTGACTGGGATGTGCCCTGGCAATTTTCAATCGGCGCCAATATTGGAGTTCCCGAGGATAAGAATCCCGAGTTGTTTGGGATCAGACTGCCATCAAACTGGAATCTTTACATAAAATATGCTGCCCGGGCAGGGAAGAGGTATACCCCTTATGCTGAGGTTACTGATTCATTTGGAGTAATTCAGTATGTTCCCTCGGGTGAAACCAACTCCGAGCTTGGACCTTACCAGAGCTGGCTCGACCTTTCATTCAGGAAATATTTCGGTCTGGGAAATTATCGTCTTTCACTGTTTTTCGAGGCCGAAAATCTCCTGGACCATAAAAATGTAGCCATCATAAATCCGCTTACCGGTGAAGAATACAAACAGGGAGACACTATAGCCGGCGGCGACAATTTCTTTGAGATTCCTCCGGAGGGCTATGACCTTCCAATCTGGAATAATCCGACACAATACCTCGCGCCCCGCAAGCTCCGGTTGGGGATGGGGGTGAGCTTCTGATGAAAGCCTTAATTTCGATAGTGCTGGTTATGGGCCTTGCATTGCTGATGCTCGATTGCAGCGAAAAAGTCAGCCAGCCGACCAACCTGCCCGAGCCCGGGTCTATAAATCCTGACACTACATATGTCATGATCACCCCGGCCTGGACTGAGGCGAATGGTATTGCCTTCGATCGTCCCACAGATGTCAAGATCGGCTATGACCGTTACCTCTATGTAGCCGACCGTAATAATAACCGCGTAGTCAAGATGACTTTGGCGGGGGATTTTGTGGAATCATACCAGATTCCTCGTCCCAGCCAGGTTACCCAGGATCGTGCCCTCGATCTTCTGGCAGTCACTGATTCCAGCGTGGTTTGGAGGAGGAGCTTCAGGGATGGGGGAGATTTTCAGGCTGCATACACTGCGCCCGACATTTATCTCCCGCCGCCTATTGATGATTCCGGGCATGCCGTTCTTTTTGGTATTGCCGCCTCGCCGTTTCCTGACAAAACCTACAGTTTTTCGAATTTCTATGAGAATGAGATCTATCGTTTCGATTCCGACGATGAGTTTGTGGCGGTACAGGTACCGCCTGGAAACGCGCCGGGTCGGGTGAGTGCGCCGGTTGCGGTCAACAGCTTCAATATCAGGGGGCAGTATTATATCGGCTATACTTCGGGGCGCTCCAGTTTTGCGGTGCAGTTGGTAGAGGCCTCGACCGGCCAGCCGGTGATACCGTTTTCAGATTCGGCGGATATATATCTTACAACTGTAAACGGCCATAAGGATATTGCAGTGGATGATCTTGGCAATATTTTTGTGACCATGGCCACCGCATCAGAGGTCTGGAAGTTCTCCCGTAATGGTCAGTTGCTTCTGAAATTCGGCCAGGATGCTCCTCCGGAGGACCGGCTGGATAATCCGCGTGGAATTGACGCTTACCAGCAGTATATTTATGTCGCGGATACCGATAATAACCGGGTTGTTCGCTTTGAGACTTCAACTTCGCCCCAGCAGTAAAAAAATCTTGCCAAAAGTTTCGGATCGCATATATTGGTTGCCCGTAAAAGATATTGACGATTTAATGCCGAAGTGGCGGAACTGGCAGACGCGCTGCGTTCAGGGCGCAGTGCCCGCAAGGGCGTGCGGGTTCGAATCCCGCCTTCGGCATTTTTATTTGATATTTCTATGCAAATAAGATAAAATTCACCGCCCGTTATCTATCAAAAAAAACATGCTGTGTTCCCGGCGACTAATTCGCAATGAATGAGCCCCACGTAGAACATATAAAAGGCATTTGTGCCCGATGTAGATCCCATGCGCCGCATTATATCAGAAAAAATACCAATTCGATGGTGATAACTCCCGCGGAATAATCCATAGATGACATATTTATGCGGGATGGCTCAAGGCTGATATCGTGATTTTTAAATCGGTTTCCTGACAATTTCAAAAGGCAGAAAAGGCTTTCAGCTCGGCCATATTCGAAAGCAAAAATTGAAAAACCCATTGCTATTCAAGCCTTTCAGGATAAAATTTGCCGTGTTTTTCCAGGTTCATTTTATGAATCTCCAAAAAGCGGAGAAAGCATGTGAAATTTGTCTCAAGGAATTCACAAATATTTGGTAAATTTCTTGACTAATAATAGTTTATAATGTATCGTATATATCTTGAATGTGAAATTGGTAACTTTGTCGAAAGCACTCGAGATGGCCGAACACAAGCTCTCCAACCTCGAAAAACGTGTTTTGATTTTTGCCGGGGGGTACGGCAGCGGGAAGACTGAAGTTGCGGTAAATTATGCCGCCTATCTTGCCAGATTGGGTCATCTGCCGCTAACAATTGTCGATCTCGACATCGTAAATCCCTATTTTCGTTCCCGTGAGGCTGCCAAGCCCATGACAGCCTTGGGAGTAAGGGTCGTCATGCCGGCGGGCGAACACTGCTCGGCCGATCTTCCGATTATTCTGCCTGAGGTCAAAGGAGCGATTGAGAATAAGAATGAGCGTGTGATCCTGGATGTGGGCGGAGACGATGTCGGCGCGAGAGTGATGAGTTCGATGGCGGATGCGTTTGATGCCGATGGCTACGATATGCTTTTTGTATTAAATGCCAACAGGCCGTTCACATCGGACGTCAAAAGTTGTATGAAGATGAAGCAGGAAATTGAAGTATCCTGCCGTCTTCAGTTCACCGGAATAGTCTCGAATACTCATCTGATCGACGAAACCGAAAAAGATACGGTACTGGATGGAATGAGACTGGCACGAGAATTCAGCCATGAATCGGGACTTCCCATAAAATTTGTGAGCGCCAAAGCAAAAGTCTTTGAAAAAATACAACCTGAGGAGATCGACTGTCCGATTCTTCCACTGGAGCGTTTCATGCTTAAGCCCTGGGAACTGGAATCAAAATCGAGATAAGAGGCGGCCGATCCGTGAGGAATTTATAATATGCCCGGAATTACAATTGATAAAAACTACTGCAAAGGATGTGAACTTTGTGTCAAGGCCTGTCCGCAGCAGATTCTTTCAATGTCGAAAGAGATCACCAAGCGGGGCTACTTTTACGCCAAAGTTCATGATCCGTCGAGATGTATCGGTTGCCGCCTGTGCGCGATAACCTGTCCCGATGCAGCCATCGAGGTCCACTCGCATGGTACCAAGTATGTCTTATTCGAGTATTAGGAAAAAGGTGCGAATATTATGGCAAAAATTCTGATGAAAGGTAATGAGGCGATTGGTGAGGCGGCGGTGCGTGCTGGAGGTCTGCATTATTTCGCTTATCCGATTACGCCCCAAAGCGAGGTCGGTGAATATCTCGTAAAAAGATTGCCCGAGGTGGGCGGTGTATTCGTACAGGCCGAATCTGAAGTTGCAGTCGGCAACATGCTCTTCGGAGCCGCCTCCAGCGGCAAGCGGGTTTTCACTACATCATCCAGCCCCGGCATCTCCTTGATGCAGGAGGCGATATCATATATGGCGGGAGCGCATCTCCCGGCGGTTTTCATAAATATCGTGCGCGGCGGTCCCGGTCTGGGTGGCATTCTTCCAGCGCAGTCCGACTATTTCCAATCTGCCAAGGGCGGAGGCCACGGCGATTATCGTCTGTTAGTTCTTGCACCATCGACAGTCCAGGAGGCTGTTGATCTGGTCATGCTGGCATTCGACCTGGCCCAGAAATACCGTAATCCGGTTATGGTGCTGGGTGATGGTATGATCGGCCAGATGATGGAAGCGGCCGAATTTCCCGAGGGAATAAAAGAGACAGCGGATCCGATGACCCTGGACTGGCCGGTTACCGGATGTGAGGGACGCGATCCCAGAATAATAAAGTCTTTATTCCTTGATCCGCAGGCGCTGGAGAAGAACAGTTTTGCCCTGGCGGAGAAGTATAAGAAGATGAGAGCGAAAGAGGTCCGCTATGAGTTATATAAGGTGAAGGACGATTGCAAGGTTCTACTGGTTTCTTACGGTACTATGGCTCGTATCTGTCAGACCGTGATCGATGAAATGGAAGAGGAGGGCGTATCAGTCGGATTGCTTCGTCCTATAACCCTCTTCCCATATCCAGAAAAAGAGATTCGTGAGCAGGCCTGGAAGGATAATATTCAGGCTGTTCTTTCGGTTGAAATGAGTACCGGTCAGATGGTTGAGGATGTGGACAAGGCGGTTCAGGGTAAAAAGCCGGTGGAATTCTATGGCCGTACCGGCGGAATTGTACCATCCCCGGAAGAAGTAAAAGATTACATTCTGAAAATTCTTGGAAAGAAATAGAGCTGAGGTGACTATGCCAGAGGCAAAATTAAAAATTTTTGAAAGACCGAAATCGTTCAGCGATGTGGTCACGCATTATTGCCCGGGATGTACTCATGGTATAATTCACCGGCTGATTGCGGAGACAATCGATGAATACGGTATTCGCGGCAGGACTGTCGGGGTCGCGCCGGTCGGATGTTCGGTATTGATTTATAATTACTTCAGGACAGATTTTCTGGAATCACCGCATGGCCGTGCCCCGGCATTGGCTACCGGACTCAAGCGTGTCAGCCCGGAGCTGGTTGTATTTACTTATCAGGGAGACGGCGACCTGGCATCGATCGGAATGGGTGAGATTGTTCATGCCGCCAACCGCGGTGAAAAGATTACCGTGATATTTGTCAACAATGCAATTTATGGTATGACCGGCGGACAAATGGCGCCGACCACCATGCCGGGACAGGTAACCACGACATCACCGATGGGCCGTGATGTGAGTCAGGCGGGATTTCCGATCAGGATGAGCGAGCTGCTTTCGACATTGAGAACGCCGGCTTATATTGAACGTGTATCGGTGCATACTCCGCATAATGTTATCAGAGCCAAAAAAGCTATCAAGAAAGCATTCAAAAACCAGATGGAAGGTAAGCGCTTTACATTTGTCGAAGTGCTTTCGACCTGTCCAACTAACTGGGGTCTGACTCCTGAAGAAGCCGAAAAATGGCTGGAAGAAAATATGCTCGGTTACTATCCGCTGGGCTTGTTCAAAGACACTTATTATGACAGCGATGAGGAGGGGCAAAAGTGAGTCAGTATGAGGTGACTTTTGCCGGATTTGGCGGACAGGGAATAATGACCGCCGGACAGCTCCTTGCTTACACCGGTATGAATGCAGGCAAACAGGTGGCCTGGATACCGTCATACGGTCCCGAGATGCGCGGCGGAACAGCATATTGCACCGTGGTCGTGTCGGATGAGAGAATCGGTTCTCCGATTATTAATCGTCCCCAGGGAATCTGCGTTTTCAATCGACCCTCGCTGGATAAATTCGGCCCCAGAGTGAAGCCGGGAGGATTGCTGATAATCAACAGCTCGCTGGTTGACGCTTCTTCGGACAGGACTGATATCCAGGTTATGGAAGTTCCAGGTAATGATATAGCCCAGAAAGCCGGAAGCGATAAAGCGACAAATATGGTGATTCTGGGAGCCTTTGTGGGAGCCACAGGAATTGTTGAGTTCGATAAGCTGAAGGAAACATTAACAGAGAAGATGGGACGCAAGAAAGATCTTTTACAGATTAACTATAAAGCTCTGGATGAGGGATATCAGCTTGGCCTGAAGGCCAAAGAGGAGAAGATCAAAGCATGAAACCGGAAATAGATGTTGCTGAAGTCAAGGAGATAATCAGTCACAGCCCCCAGCAACCCAGTTCGTTGATTGCGGTACTGCAGGATATTCAGAGAAAGTTCCACTACCTTCCCCCTGAAGCAATTAAGGAAACCGCAAGTGCATTGGGAGTTCCGCTTTCGAGGGTATACAGCGTGGCGACATTCTACAGCGCTTTCAGCCTTGAGCCGCGCGGCGAGCATACATGCCGTATCTGCATGGGAACCGCCTGCCATATCAAAGGCGCGCCGATGGCGCTCGAGCAGGCAGAGGATCAGCTCGGGATCAAGGCCGGGCAGACCACTCCGGATCTACGCTTCACGCTGGAAGTAGTCAACTGCGTGGGAGCATGCGCCATGGCTCCGGTCGTGATTATCGATGACAGGTATTACGGTAATGTGCGTGTGGACAAGATGAAGAGATATCTGGATGGAGTGCGAGATGAGGATTGATTCACCGGATAAGCTTAAGGCATGGAAGGAAGAATGCCTGCAGAAGGATGCCCGACTCAAGAAAAAAGTGATTGTCTGTTTCGGACCGGGATGCCTGGCGGCCGGGTGCAGGGAGATATATGCAAAATTTGAGGAGATTCTGGCTGATAAGAATCTCGGAGATATAACACTCGAATCATTTAAAAAGACTGGCTGTCACGGGCTGTGCGAAAAGGGTCCGCTCGTTGTGATAGAACCTGAGGGTATATTCTATACAAGGGTCAGGAAAACTCAGGTGCAGGATATTGTCGAGAAGACCCTGCAAAATGGCGAAATAATCGAAAGACTCCTATACAAGAATCCAAAGACCAAAGAGAGAGTGCTTAAATATCATGATATAGATTTCTACAAAAAACAAAAACGCCTGGCATTGCGTAACCTCGGGCATATAGATCCGGATAATATCGAAGATTATGTTGCCAGGGACGGTTACCAGTCGGTGGTTAAAGTGTTGACTAAGATGACGCCTGAAGAGGTTATCGATGAGGTCAAGCTCTCGGGAATACGTGGACGCGGCGGCGGCGGATTTCCGGCAGGCCGTAAATGGGCAACCTGCCGCGGTGTGGATTCTGATGTCCGTTATGTAATCTGTAACGGTGACGAGGGTGACCCCGGGGCCTTTATGGATCGCAGTATCATGGAGGGTGATCCGCATTCAGTGCTGGAGGGAATGATAGTTGCTTCCTATGCTGTTGGTGCGCGAGATGCCTATATCTATGTGCGTGAAGAATATCCGTTGGCAGTCCAGCATTTGTATCAGGCAATAGATGATGCCAAAGAGCACGGACTTCTGGGCGAAAATATTATGGGCACCGATTTCAGCCTCGATATCCACATCAGCAGGGGAGGAGGAGCATTCGTTTGCGGTGAATCCTCGGCATTGATGAAATCAGTTGCCGGTGATGTGGGTGAGCCGAGGGCGAAGTATATACACTCGGTAGTCAAAGGGCTATGGGATAAGCCCACTGTCCTCAATAATGTCGAGACATTCGCCAATGTACCATTGATTATAAATAATGGCGGAGAGTGGTTTAAATCGATCGGTACCGAGAAATCAACAGGAACAAAGGCGTTCTCACTCGTAGGCAAAGTCGAGAATACAGGACTTATCGAAGTGCCCATGGGCACAACGCTACGCGAGATTATTTATGAT
>JAABVY010000310.1:21566-29359 GCA_011777135.1 Candidatus Zixiibacteriota bacterium
CAAGGCGGTGCAGACTGGTGGACCGTCGGGAGGCTGTCTGCCTGAAGACAAGTTGGATCTACCGGTTGATTTCGATACATTGACCAGGGCCGGTTCGATGATGGGCTCAGGCGGCATGATCGTTATGGATGATCATACCTGCATGGTTGATGTGGCCAAGTACTTCCTGAAGTTTCTTGTGGATGAATCCTGCGGCAAGGATGTGCCCTGCCGAGAGGGACTTCATCAGCTGCACGCTATGGTTATGCGAGTCACCGAGGGTAAAGCGACAGAGGCCGACCTGAAGTTGATGGAGCATCTTTCAGATTATATCATAAAGGGTTCGCTTTGCGGTCTGGGCAAATCCGGTCCCAATCCGTTTTTGAGTACGGTCAGGTATTTCCGCGACGAATATCTGGCTCATATAATCGATAAGAAATGCCCGGGCGGTGTCTGCCGTGATCTGATCAGGTTTGAGATCAACGATAAATGCACCGGCTGTACGGCATGCATCAAGCCATGCCCGGTCGATGCTATAACCGGTGAGAAAGATGAACTGCACATTTTGGATCAGGAAAAATGCACTAAATGCGGCGCATGCTATGCTGTATGCCAGTTTGACGCGATAGATATAATTTAAGAGAGGTTGATAAGGTGAAGATCCAGATAAACGGAAGATGGTACGAGGCGAAAGAGGGCGAGATGGTTCTGGATGTCCTGCGCCGGGAAGGGATTGATGTTCCCGCATTGTGCGCACATGAGGCGGTGGAACCATACGGCGCCTGCCGCTTATGTATGGTCGAGATCACCCATGAAGACTGGGGCGGGTGGAAAGGTAATGTCACCTCCTGTCTTTACCCGGCTGAAGATAAATTGATTGTCCAGACGCATACCGAGGATGTGATCGAGCTGCGTAAGATGGTCTTAAATCTGCTTTTGGCACGTTGCCCGAATTCCCCCGAAATACAGAAACTTGCATCTGAATATGGTATCGATACTACCAGCTTCGTGCCGCGCGAGGACGCCGACAACTGCATTATGTGCGGTCTCTGCACTCGTGTCTGTTCGCAAATGGGATTTAACGCGATTTCTGTCGCCGGGCGCGGCTATGATCGTGAGATAGCAACGCCACTGAAGGAAGCTCCGCCTGATTGTGTCGGATGTCTGGCGTGCGTCAATATCTGCCCGACGAATCATATACAGTATGAAGATGCTGGTACGACCCGGGAGATCTGGGGCCGGCAGTTTGAACTGGTGAAGTGCAAAGAATGCGGCAAAGCCCTGATTACCAGGGAATTTGCGGATTACCTGATAGAGAATCGTGATATACCGGCGGATTATTTTGATATTTGTGATGACTGCAAGCGTTCCGGCACGGCAAAGAATTTCAAAAAGCTGGTCCATTGGGAAGAAAAGGAGGAGCTTGAAGAGGAGGTGTCGGCATGACCAAACGCTTTATGATCAGACCGGCGCTCTGTATTGGATGCCGTACCTGCGAACTGGCCTGCTCACTGACTCACCAGGAAAAGAAAACACCCGGGCGAAGCAGGATTTACCCGCTAACTGTCGGCAAGGAGCAATGGGTGCCGATAGCCTGTCTCCAATGTGATGATCCCGCTTGCGTCAAGTCCTGCCTGGTGGACGCATTGAGACTGAATGATGATCTGGGCTATATAGAATTATTGCAGGAAAGATGTATTAAATGCCGCGCATGTGTTGCCGCTTGTCCGTTTGGATGTTCTCTAATCGATGAAGAGCAGGAGATTATCGTTAAGTGCGATCTTTGCGAAGGCAATCCGGCCTGCGCCAGGTTCTGCCCGACCAAAGCTCTTGAATATAAATGATAATTGGAATATATTCTCGACTGCCGGTCTATGATCGGCAGTTTTTATTTTTGGGATAAATTCTGTTGTGTTTAGACTATAACTTATTAACTTATAGATTAATCAGAAGCCTTAAAATGTCTAACATCTCCGGAGGTGATCAGCTTGAGAAAAATAACGATGAGCTTAATGATATTCATGTTTTTATCTGTATCCTTACCTGCCCAGGAAAGCAAGATAATTGAAGAACGGTATGACAGCCTCACGACCAAAGCGATCTACACTATGGTAACCGATTCTTCGGGCCAGGAAATGAAAGACGGCTTATTTATCGAATGGTATGAGGACGGTATACGCAACCGTGAGGGGAATTATAAACAGGGTAAACTCGATGGTGTTGTGACCGAATATCGCCCCGATCTGACCCGTAAATCCGAGACAACTTATGAAAATGGCAAAGTGGTGAAAGAGGTAGAATACGACTCGCTGGGGCTCTATCCCGAGGAAGTGGAAGACACCCTGCAGCAGATACTTCAGGTAAAGCGGGTGGTTATTACCAACGGCAGAGAAGTGGAAAAAATGGGTTATCCACGTACCAGCGCGATCTTTATCAATCATGGTCCCGCCACAGTCTGGTACTACGAGGGCGGTGAGTTGATGGAAAAGGGCAATTTTCTGAGAGCAAAACCGCACGGGCTTATGACACGCTGGAGCGCATTTGGAAGAAAGGAATTCGAAGGTACCTATGTGAAGGGTGACCGGGATGGAATCTGGGTTTACTGGGACGAAGAATATAATCTGGATAAAATAGAAATATACAGAAATGACACTCTGGTCGGGGGACATAAGTTCTAAATACGATTTGCAGGAAGTGATATGCCGGAGAATATGAAAGATTCAGTTAAGGCAATTGCCGAAGAATTAGATCAGCTTGCATCAGATAGCGTCCAGGCAGCCCAGGATACGACCCGGGGCTTCTTTGAATCTATCCAGAATATAGATCCCAAAGACTGGATAATTGCTGCATCGGTTGTCATAGGGGGATTTATTCTGGGAATAATCCTGGAGATTTTCATAATCCGCGGACTGCGCCGTCTGGCGAAAAGCACCAAATGGGAATGGGATGACGTTTTAATCGGTTCTTTCAAGCGGGCCTTTGTGATCTGGTTTACCATTATCGGTCTTTATATAGCTCTGCAAGTGACCCTTTCTTTCAATCAAGTTGTTGAAAATACAATTCAGAAGATCATAGTTGCCCTTTTGATACTCTCGGTCACTATCATAGTGGCTCGGGCTGCGGCCGGTTTTGTGAAGCTCTATTCCAGAAGGACCGAGGGCGGCATTCCGGCGACATCACTATTTTCCAATATCGCCAGCCTGATAATATTGATTGCCGGTTTCGTTATTATCCTGCAGAATCTGGGCGTATCGATTACCCCCTTAATAACTGCTCTCGGTATCGGCGGACTGGCAGTTGCTCTGGCGCTACAGGATACGCTTTCCAACCTTTTTGCCGGCTTCCAGATTATTGTCTCAAAGCAAGTGAGAGCGGGAGATTTCATAAAGCTCGAGGGTGGAGATGAGGGATATGTAACCGATGTTAAATGGCGCAATACTACCATCAGGTCGCTTCGTTCAACACGTGTATTCATCGTGCCCAACAGCAAGGTTTCGACCTCAATTGTTACAAATTACAGTATGCCCCGCAAGCATATCTGGATAAGAATATATGTGGGAGTACACTATGAATCGGATCTGGATCAAGTGGAAAAAGTTGCAATGGAAGTTGCCACTGAGGTTGTCAAGGATTTTTATCCCAGCGACTTTGTGTTCAAACCGGTGGTCAGGTTTAAGGAATTCGGTGATTCAGCTATCACCTTTTCAGCACGGCTTCCAATCAGGCAGTACATCGATCAGTTTAAGGTTCGCAGCGAATTTATAAAGCGTCTGCATAAACGCTTTAATGAGAAAGGCATTGAGATACCATATCCGATTAGAAATATTTATGTGCGCAAAGAAGGAGACGTGGGGCAAGCCAATGAGGAATAGGGGCTTGAAATAAGCACGGGAGGGCTTTTGCGGATGGCGGCTAAATCATAAAATAGCTTGACGAATGAAAATTTGAATCGGATATTAAATAGCTTTGTACAAAGTTAATTGGTGGAACAGCTGTTCCAACTTTCAGTTTCCCCGGGAAGCGGGATCGAGAAAATTAGAAATATGGGTTTTTCCGATAAATCAAAATTAACGGTTCAGCGTAAGAATCAACATCTGCAGATTGTTCTTGAGAATGACGTCCTTCATCGGGATTCCACCATGCTGGAGGATGTTCATTTACTGCATAATGCTCTGCCCGAGCTGAATCTGGATGATATTGAGCTTGAAACAGAGTTTTTTGGAAAGAAGCTCAAGGCTCCATTAATGATAACCAGCATGACCGGCGGGGCGGATTATGCCGAGAAGATGAACTATGGTCTGGCTGAAGCTGCTGAGATACATGGAATTGCTTTTGCAGTAGGCAGCCAGCGAGTGATGCTTCATCATCCGGAGGTCACAAGCCATTTTGCGGTCAGGCGCTCGATTCCCGATGGCGTTCTGCTTGGAAATATCGGTGCAGTACAGCTTGAAGAATATCCCCTGGAGAAGATTGCAGGGCTGGTCGAACAGATTGAGGCGGATGGTATTTGTGTACATCTCAATCCCGGCCAGGAACTGATGCAGGCCGAGGGACATCGCAAGTTCCATGGCAACGTGGATATGATAGCGCGTCTGAACGATCGCCTCGAGGGCAGGGTTTTGGTTAAGGAAACAGGAGCCGGGCTGTCTCCACAGGTGCTCGAAAGGCTCTCCGCAATAGGCGTACGCTATATCGATGTCTCCGGCACCGGCGGGACATCCTGGACCAAGGTGGAATCATACAGGGCGCAGTCGAAAATTCTGCGCAGGGCGGGCAAAACATTTTCCAATTGGGGAGTGCCGACTGCGTATAGTCTTATTAATGCCCGAGAAATGCTATCCGATGATATTTGTATTATCGGATCGGGTGGCATTGAAAACGGCCTCGATTCGGCGCGTGCACTTGCACTGGGCGCCGATATTGCGGGGTTCGCAAGGGCGATTTTGCTGGCTTTTATGGATAACGGGGTTCAGGGAGCCTCGGACTTTATAGAGAGCAATATTTATGAACTCAAGACCGCCATGCTGTTGACCGGTTCACAGCGAACAGGGGATCTGCAAAAAGCGCCCCGAATTTATACCGGAAAACTGCTGGAATGGCTTAAAAACTCAGACAGTCACCTGGGAGATAAAGGATAAGATGAAGAAAGTAAATCTGGTTCACAGGAAATCGCAAATCATTCCCGAGCTTAAAACTTCGAGGATACCAGGATTTTACCGGCTGCCGGTTGAGCGCAGGCTTGCCTATCTGGCGCGTACCTTCAAACTTTCAGAGCAGCAGATTTCCATGCTCAGGAACGGCAATGCACTGCGTGTCGAACATGCGGTCAATATGGTGGAGAATTCGATCGGTATATTCGGCCTGCCGCTTGGCCTGGGACTGAACTTCATTGTGGATGGCCGTGAACATCTGGTGCCGATGGCAGTGGAGGAAGCCTCTATCATAGCTGCCGCTTCGAAGGCTGCACTGTTGATCCGAAAAGGGGGAGGATTTTACACAAAGGTTGATGATCCTGTTATGATTGGCCAGATTCAAGTGCTCGACTTGTCTGATCCCCGAAAGTCTGCCGAAGCTATTCTCGAAAATAAACAGAAGATAATTGAGGCCGCAAATGAGTCAGCGATTCGAATGCGAAAGCGCGGGGGTGGCGTATTTGATATAGAAGTGCGAGTCCTCGATGAGGACAGCAAAGTCGGTCCGATGCTTATTGTGCATCTGCTTTATAATGTGTGTGAAGCAATGGGTGCCAATGCGGTTAATTATGCCTGTGAATCGGCGGGACCGGTTATCGAGGAGATCACAGGTGGACGTGTAAATCTCCGCATACTATCAAATCTCGCCGACCGCCGTGTTGCCCGGGCTGAATTCAATCTGCCTGCAGAGCATCTGGCGACCAGGAATATGTCCGGCGCTGAGGTCGCTCAGCGAATGGTTGAAGCAAGCGAGTTTGCGCGCATTGATCCCTATAGAGCCGCAACCTGCAATAAAGGTATTTTTAACGGAGTTTGTGCTGCAGCAGTGGCTCTGGGACAGGATTGGCGGGCTATCGAGGCCGGCGGTCATGCCTATGCGGCGCGTAATGGAAGGTATTCGAGCCTCACATCGTATGATTATGAAGATGATTGCCTGAAAGGCAAAATAGAATTGCCCATGCAGGTTGGATGGATCGGCGGTGCCGTCAACTCACATCCCGGTGTTAGACTGCTGCGCGAAATAAGCGGAGTGCGGAATTCACGTCAGCTGGCCGGGCTTCTGGTCTCAGTCGGGCTGGGACAGAATTTTACCGCTAACCTTGCTCTGGCCACCGACGGCATACAGAAGGGACACATGGCCCTTCATGCCAGGAGTGTGGCGATATCCGTGGGTGTTCCGGCTAACCAGGTGGAGGATGTCAGCCAGGAGATGATCAGGCGCGGTGAGGTTAAGGTCGCTGTGGCGGAAGAGATTTACAGGAGACTGAGACAGTCATCCGACAATGGGAGCGTTGAAGAGGATCTGCCGGTAAAGTCATTTGCGCACGGCAAAGTGGTGCTTTTCGGCGAGCATGCCACAGTATATAATTATCCCGGGATAACCTCGACAATTGATAAAGGACTTACAGTCAGGATCAGTCATGATCCCGATGGTCCCCGTTTTGTATATCCGCATTTCAAACAGGTCTTTCCTGTTCCAAAATCAGAGCAGGATATTCGCCTGTTTTCCAAGGCTGCTGATTATGCGCTCGAACATTACGGCCTGCAGCATGAACAGATAGCTATAAAGATCGAGTCTGACTTGATCCCGGGCATGGGGCTGGGATCGTCTGCGGCTTTTTCAGTCGGACTTTGTACTGCTCTGCGCAGATATAAGCATCTCGACCAGGAAAGAAAGTGGGATACCGGTATATTTGAGGATGCACAAAAGCTTGAAGCCATATTCCATGGTAACCCCAGCGGAATGGATACGGCTACCGTATTATCGGAGGGTGTGCTCTGGTTCCGTAAGGGTCCGCCGCGGGAAATCCTGCCGATCAGGGTGCCTGCTCCAGCAGCAGGTCTATTGTGTATAGTCGAGCCCGGCGCGCGCACGATTGAACTGGTCGAAAGGGTGCAGAAAAACCGTGAACGGGATCAAAAGGCAGTTGATCCTATCCTGGAGGAGATCGGCAATATCACTGTTGATGCAGGAATTGCGCTGGGAATCGGTGATATGCAGGAAACCGGAAGATTGATGTTCCGTAATCACGAACAGCTTGCGCGACTGGGAGTATCCACTGCCGCCCTGGATGAGGCTGTCGATTATCTGCTCGATAAGGTAGGTGTTCTGGGTGCCAAGATGACCGGTGGCGGGGGCGGAGGTGCCATCGTTGCGCTGGTCAAGCCTGATACGCAGTATTATCTGGCCCAGGAACTCTCTGAACATTTCCCGATGGTCATACCGTTTGAATTGGGGGCGGCGACATGATGCGTCGGGTTGTTACCCGTGCATTTGCAAATATAGCCCTCTGTAAGTACTGGGGCAAAAAATCGGATAAAGGCAACTTGCCGGCGACACCCTCAATCTCACTTGCATTAGATAAACTATGCACAGAGACAACCGTGATAAGGCTCAGCAAGCCGCCTCATCGCATAAAAATAAATGGCAAAAGGCCGGATCCTATTTCCGAAGCCAGAATTTTCGAATACCTGGAGTTCTGGAAGAAAAGCAAGCTTATTTCAGGATTCTATTCTGTTGATACGGTAAATCACTTTCCGACCAGATCGGGTCTGGCCTCATCATCCTCGGGTTTCGCTGCCCTGGCTCTGGCGCTTTCAGTGTTTTCCAAAAATAAGATC
>JAABVY010000203.1:0-247 GCA_011777135.1 Candidatus Zixiibacteriota bacterium
AAACGTCCAAATTCATACATTTCATTTGGGATAGAAAAGGTTGGCTCGGAGGCCATCTCGAACAGAATTGACTCAGGTTTGAGGCTTTCCAAATCATCTATTGTGAAGATTGGTGTGTCATTCGTTTCAGGCTTACCAGTTGAATCCGGGACGGGAGTCTCATCCGCAAGAGGTTGAGAGGGATCTGCCGTGAGGGCAACGGGCTGGCAGGCGGCCAGAATAAGCGAAACAACCATAAGTATGACCG
>JAABVY010000203.1:340-2208 GCA_011777135.1 Candidatus Zixiibacteriota bacterium
TTTTACCCGTTTCCTTTCAGGGATTTAAATGCAAATAAAAACTTCTCTATGATGATGTGGAGAAGTTTAGTCGATTACCCCAGGTGGATGTGATGCAGCCTACTCCCTTCTTGATTTCAGGGTGAAATTATCGAAGTATGCATCTGATTGGATTGATTATCCGGAAACTAATTTTCTCCCTGGATGCAATAACTTCCAGCTAGATCACCTGGCTTCTTTCAAAATCTCAGTTTGCCGGTCAAATACATACTGCCGCAGCATCGATGTCTCTTCTGTCGTCGGGAAAATTTGTAAGCCAACACGGTAGAGATTATCCTTGTTTTTTGGGTTCGAATATACTATTTTAGCGGGGAAATTGAATGTATACTGCGAGGTTTTCTTTTCATCGGGAATATGGAAGCTCAACCTGACTGAATCATTTGATGATAGTAATTTTTCCTGGGTAATCACGCTATCGTCAATCATTAGAGATAATCCATCAATCGACAAATCGATAACTTTACCAGTCAACCGCCAAAGACCATCTTTGTTGATTGTCACAACAATCTCTTGCCGCGGGGTGACCCGTACATGAGTACGATTCTCCGTCNNACGATTCTCCGTCGGGTTCCGCAGATAATGGAAATCCTTCAAATATGCCAACCTGCGTTTATTGTCTACTGCATTCACCCTGGCCTGGATCGGGTTTGGAAAAAGATCGTTGCGGATGATAACATCGGTATTGGGAAAGACAGATATATTTTTTCTCTCGCGGTTCCCGACGACAATCCCACCGCCTTTTCTGTGAACATTGGCAATAAGTACATCAATGCTGTAGGAAACGCCTTGGTATTCACTGGCGATATTGATCGATCTGCGATTAGCCCGGATGTAATCGAAATAAGCCAGGATCTCTTCAACTATATTAGACAAATTCATCCTTCCTGTAATGCTGAGCAATCCATCAATCAAACACGATTTCAAAGCACAGTGATAACGCCGTAGTTAGATCTACAGGTGCTCAAGAAATGATAGCAAGATCATTCGATATCAAGATAATCTTACTGCAAATCGCTGTCTTTCCTGAACAAATCTGGAGGCAAAATAATATTATTAGCCGCGAATTTCTCAGTGAACTTCGGTCGCAGTCCAGTTGATTTCAATGAACCAATCACACGCTCATTTTGTATGCCGGTTTGCACAAATTCAAAAATATCCTGCATAATGATCGTGTCCCCTTCCATACTCTGAACTTCGGACACCTGAGTTACTTTACGTGAGCCATCACGCATCCGCTCCATGTGGATTACCAGATCGATTGCTGAAGAGATCTGTTCTCGGATTGCCTGGAGGGTCAATTCTGTTCCAGCCATCAAGGTCATGGTCTCAATACGCCTCAGGGTATCTCTCGGGCTGTTCGAGTGGATCGTGGTCATCGAACCATCATGTCCCGTGTTCATTGCCTGGAGCATATCCAGTGCTTCACCACCGCGGGCTTCACCCACAAGGATTCGGTCTGGCCTCATGCGCAAGGCATTGATCACCAAACGCCTGATAGTAACTTCACCTTTACCCTCAATGTTCGGCGGTCGGTACTCAACCCGGACGACGTGGGGCTGGTGAAGCTGCAGTTCGGCGGTATCCTCGATCGTAATGATCCTTTCACGATGTGGTATAAACGCAGAAACCACGTTCATCAGCGTTGTTTTTCCGGACCCTGTACCGCCTGAAACAACCAGGTTGATGCGTGCTTTCACACAGGCATCAATGAATGTGACCAGGTCTGCTGTCAAGGTTCCATTGGCGATCAGATCCTGCGCTGTAAATGGTGTCTGGGCAAATTTACGGATGGTCAGTAAAGGACCGTCCAAGGAAAGCGGTGGGATGGT
>JAABVY010000003.1 GCA_011777135.1 Candidatus Zixiibacteriota bacterium
TTTCCGATAGCGCTTCTTATCGGCCAGTGATGGATCCAGCGCCACCACATAACCCGTTTCATCGATACCCGCATGCCCGCCCTCCATTCCGTAGACCTCTTTGGTTAGCTCAGCACAGAGAATCCACCAGTGTATTACCGCAACTTTCATTCCCAGCTCCAGGAATGCCTCAAAAGCACATTCCTTCAGTACAGAATTGTTGCCGCCATGGCCATTCATAATTATGATCTTTTTGAACCGGTGTCTCTGGAATGACTTTAGCAGGTCGTAAACATAGTTCTTTAAATTCTTGGGTGTAGTGGTGAGTGAGCCGGGATAGTCCAGAAGCGACTTCGTAATTCCATACCAGATCGGGGGAGCTTTAATGAAATTGAATTTGTCACAGATATGTTCTGAGATATCCTCCGGAATGAGAACGTCAGTGCCAAGGCAGGCAGCTCCATGCGCCTCAATAGTGCCGATTGGCAATACTACAGTATCGATCATGTCAGGGACTATATCCCTGACCTGTTGCCAGAGCATTCTTTCGAGCTTGTATGCCATCAGGGCATCTTCTTCAGAATTTCGTTTAATACCTCTTCCGTTCTCGAAGCAGACTTTTCGTCTCCAATCTGCCGGAAGAAATTTATATCACGGATCAGGAATTCAAAATCCTCGGGCTGCCTGAGATCATACCATAACTCGAGCTCATGCCAGTTCAAGGGACTGCTCGATACAGCGCCAACCATCTGGCTGTAAACCGGTTTATCGCCCGCCCATTCCACATTTTCGAAGACATCATCCTCGAGACGGTTAAGCCCGACCAGATAGTAGCTTCCTTCCAAAGTAGGCCCGAATACAACATCTGACTTTTTCAGCATTTTATATGCGTCCTGCAGGACTTTTTTCGACAGGGTAGGAGTGACACATCCGATCAGAAGTACAGGCGAGTGACCATTCGTAAAGGTCTGCTCGAAAGCATGCTTGAGCCTTTCACCCTGGCTCTTACCCGTGACCATTTCTGTCTCTACGCCGCCGTCTTTGAGAAGCTTCCTGAGTTTTGGAGTCAGCCTCTTTTCCAAGGCCTGCATCGATTTATTGACAATACAGCGCGTCGTCTCGGAAGGATAATTGATCTTCAGTAATATATCCCTGAGATTTAGGCAGGTGTAGATAGTATCCTCAAGGAATGCGGAATAGAGCCGGTTTTTTTCATCCTGTGAAAGATAATTAGTAAGTTTACTGTGAATGATATCCCGGTTACTATCTTCCAGAAAAATGATGAGCGCCTGTTGCTTCTTCTTTGCGGGCATAACTTCCTTTTTTAAGGGTGAACCTTTGCGATTCAATATAAAAATAGCACCGGAAATTTCAAGGGAAAAGAAGATATCATTCCAAAATCACTGCACCAGTTTATTGGCCAGTACCTCCAGCTGTCCGAAGAACATCAAAACCGCAACAATAATAAGAAGTATCCCGCTTATAATTTCAATCAGGCGGAAATGTTTTTTCACCCATCCGAATACGCCCAGCAGTGAATTCAATGCGATAGCTGTAGCCATAAATGGTAATCCGAGGCCAAGTGAATATGAGGACAGTAACATGACCCCCTGGCCCACCTGCTCCCGTGTGGCAGCCATTGCCAGTACGGATGCCAGAAGCGGCCCGACACAGGGCGACCAGCCGAAGGCAAAGGCCATCCCCACCAGGTAAATACTGATGAGATTGAGTGGTTTAACCGTGGCATGCACTTTCTTTTCGAAGGCCAGGAATTTCAGGCGGTATACTCCCAGAAAATGGAGCGCCAGCAGGAATATGACAACCGAGAAGACCTTTGATATTATGTCCTGGTATTCCTTCAGGATATTGCCGACCGCCGTGGCGGATGCTCCCAGAAGAATAAACACAGTCGAGAAACCAAGCACAAAGACAAATGAGGTCAGGGCAGTCTTTTTTACAACTTCTCCGCGGTTTTCTCTGGATTGAAGCTTATCGATCGATATCCCGGATATGAAGGAAAGATAGCCGGGTATAAGAGGCAGAACGCAGGGCGAGATAAAGGATACAATTCCGGCAATAAAAGCCGCCCACAGCCCCACATCCGCAACCGGCGCCAGCGGTCCAATATCAAATCCACCGCCGCCGCCAAATCCTCCGGTTCCTCCGCCGAGTGTGGCAAGCGTATACAAAAGATGCATAATTCTCCTCTGCAGAATAATTTTAAAGCCTAATTGTGCATCGGAAAATTAACGTTGTCAATACTTTTTTAGTTCCGCGAATAATTCGTCGATAATTTGATGTAGTTTTTTGCGGGGTATCTGGTCGATTATCTTCTGGGCAAGCTGCCTGGATAATTCCTTTACCAGCATCTTCTCTACCAGGAGGAGTTTATTCTCCTCATCGTCATCTACCAAACCGGATTTTTTCCCGGAAGAGAATTGATTGAACTCGTCAGGAGTATCCGCAAAACCTTTTTCCTCAGCGGGCTCCTCGGAATACAACTTGGTTGAAGCAATCTCTTCAACCAGGAAATGTCCGGTATGATCTTCACTGGATTTGGAATCGCTCTTTTTTTCGCGCTTTTTTGGTTCTGGTGGCGGGGTCTCTTTCTTTTTGTCCTTGCCTTTATTCTCGATTTCATTTTTCATTTCGCGAATAAACCAGTTGTAATCATGGGGAGTCTCAACTTCCGGGGGTTCAAATGGTTCTTCCAGGCCGAATTGATCGTCTGCCAGCTTGATTTCGTCATCATCTTCTTTTTTGTCTGAATCACTCTTTTTCTCGGGTTTCCCGCCGGCGGCGCTATTCTCATCGAGTATCTCCGCAAAATGAACATCACCGGCATCCGAATCCTCATCATCGTCGCTATCAAACACCGAGTCAAAATCTATTTCTTCCGAAGTATCATCGCCATTCATGCCCATGTCAGAGACTGAGATATGCTCGCTGTCATCATTCTTGTTCTTCTTCATACCGAAGTCCTCTCCCAGAATTTCGCCTGCCTTCATCAGAAGATCGGGCGGATTAAAAGGCTTGTTCAGAGTACCATCAGGCTGTGCATCGGCCAGCTGACGCTGATTTACTATTTCCGATGGCGAAAGCATCAATAAAGCCCTGGTATCAGCTGTGGATGATTCCTCTTTTATACGCTTGGATAGACCATAACCATCAATATCCGAAAGCTGGGAATCCAGTATGGCCAGATCAATTTTACCGCTCTTCAGGATATCCCACGCTTCGGAGCCGCCGGATGCGGTCAGGACCTCATGTCCCTTCTGCCGAAATAGATTTACAGCCACTGATCGGATCGCATCGGAATCATCAGCAATCAGAATTTTCCTGGACATTTAATCCTTCCTGCGGGAAAGTGCGTCAGAGGCACGTTCAAGAATTTTCTTTTCCTTTTCAGTCAGATTTTCGTATCCGACCTTAGAGATTTTATCAAGGATTTGATCAACCTCTTCCATAAGTTTATCGGTCGATTCCTGTTGCTTCTTATCCTTTTTATACTTTAAATCCGACTTTAAACGGGTAAACTTCGATTTAAGCGCCCCCAGGCGCCAGTTGGATTTCATGTATAGAAAACCAATCAATGCGCCGCCGAGGTGCGTGACATAGGCTACACCTCCACCACCCCCACCCGAGAGAGTGTATAATAGATCCATCCCGACCAGTATGATAACCAGATATTTTACTTTAATCGGAATCAGGAACCATATATATACCAGTCGGTTGGGATACATGATCGCGAAGGCAACCATAACTCCGTAAATTGCCCCCGATGCGCCCACTACCAGTGTCGGCACGCTGAAAAACGCAATAACCGTGATTATTCCAGCTCCGGTGCCGCAGAGAAGGTAGAACTTCAGGAATCGGCGGCTGCCCAGGGTCATCTCGACTTCAGACCCGAACATCCATAGAATAAACATATTAAAAAGTATGTGGAAAAAACCGCCGTGAGTGAACTGGTATGTAAAGACCTGCCAGAAAGCCGGAACAGTGAGGACATCCCGGGTGGACAATCCCAGTTGACGGGTAACATAACCGCTTCTGTCAATTATCTGGATCAGAAATATGGCTGCATTTATAATAATCAGCCATTTTATGACCGGGGTTATACCCCGCCCGAAGCCGAACCTGACCTCTCTGTAACCTCTGTAAGACATATTATTATTATCGGAAAAATGCTAACTCTGTTTATCCTAGGTAAAAATACCTGATCTCAATGCCCTTCACCGTAGTTATTATACATAATCGACGGCGAGTAGTCTATAGTACAAAAAAAAATTTCAAAGTCACATCAGCCTGCGATGTTCCTGGAGCATGCACCTGTCCTGGACCACCGTTTTGCCGGCCTCAAGCGCCTTCTGAGCGGCCTCATCATTTCTGATACCCTGCTGCAGCCAAATCACATCCGCATCTATACTTATGGCCTCGTCAATGATCGGCCCGGTATGCTCAGAACGTCGAAAAACATCAACGATGTCGACTTTTTCCGGTATATCTGCAAGCGAGGGATAAGCTTTCTCGCCCAGGATTTCCTCATGCCCGGGATTCACCGGAATAATTTTATATCCTTTTTCTTTCAGGTAGCTGGCGACATCATTCGAGGCCCTCTCAGGCTTGGGAGATAAACCGACTACCGCCACCACTTTTTTATTTTTCAGAATTTCCTTGATTTTATCATCCGATGGATTCTCTACCATCTCATTCCCCTTTATACTACTTTCTCGATATGCTTCTGGATTGTGTCTTTAGGTACAGCACCGCGAATTGTGTCCACCACTTTGCCGCCCTTGAAAATCAGGAGTGAGGGAATCGACATGATCATATAATCGGCAGCAATCCTGTTGTTGCTGTCAACATCAACCTTAACGAATTTGATTTTGCCCTGATATTCTTTGGCCAGTTCATCAACAACCGGCGCAATCGCCTTACACGGGAAACACCACTCAGCCCAAAAATCAACCATAACCGGAATATCTGATTCGAGTACCTCTTGCTGAAAGTCTTTTTCGGTTACATGTTTTGGCATCTTTCCTCCTACTTGTATTTATCTCGGCCAATCAGCTCCGATTCATTTTTTTAACGAAGCCTGGTCAATCTGATTTCTAAACACATAAGATCTACTTATTAACGTTGTATTCCCGGGCCAACTAACTATATGCCCTTGTCCAACATAACACCCAGCTCGAGCAATTTGTTCAAAAACATTGCCTCCTGGAAAGGCACAAAAAGTTGATAATACCAACCGCCCGGCGGTGCAATTAATGAATATAGACATAGGCTGATTCAAATCAATAAAAATTTTGCAGGAATCATCGGGATGCGGTGAATTGGCGGGCCTGATGCACGAAGGCCTCCAATTTGAGGTCATCTCCCTTATCGCTCAAACCCTCATAAGCCATGTTGAGCCAGGGCACACCGCCCAGGTCGTCGGCCACTTTCCCGGCCACGCCGGATACGATGGTACCCGGCATACACATGAAAGGCAGGGTGTTGACAATCCCTCCAGCGCCATTGTGTACGTATTCTATTGCCTTCCCAACCGAAAGTATGGCCTCGCCCGAGAAAGAGACATCGATATATGGCTGGGCCAGTTTTATGATCTCTTCCACAGGTGGATCATAGACAGATGGTATCTCCTCTGCCACCAGGTTAACCAGTCTCTTCTCCTCTTTGTGCTGTACGAAATTAGTCAGGTTGGCGGTCAGAAATTCACCCAGACTGTTCTCTTTCTTGAGCCTCTGGCGGTAGGTGAAATTCGTATAAAATATCCACTCCGCCATCGGCGCCAGCCAGACCTCTGCGCCAAGGTTCTCCAGGTGTTCAACCAGGAAATTATTCGAGAAACGATTTGCCCGCAGAAATATCTCGCCCACGACTCCAATTATGGGGAGCTTCTTTCCATTACTTGAATTTAGTTTTTTGAAATCGGAAAGTGCCGCGATGAACAAGGGCTCCAGGTCTTTACGGTTCTCAATATATTCGGAAAGTCTATGAAGATATTTTCTATAAAGCTTATCTATCTCAGTCTTTTTTTCCTGGCGCGGCCTGAAATGATGGTAGATTTTAAATAGCAGATCTGTGGAAACCACTGCCTTCCATCCAATTCTCTTAAAATCGTCCGAACCGAAGGCAGGATCGTCATAACCGGTCCGCGAATTAGGCGATATTATGGGTA
>JAABVY010000108.1:0-267 GCA_011777135.1 Candidatus Zixiibacteriota bacterium
TCATCCCGGCGGCCGAATTTCTGCCTGTCGCCCAACAATTAGAGGTGCAGGGCAAGAGCTTGCTGTTTGTTTCTTTCAATGATGAATTAGCGGCCGTTTTGGGAGCGGCCGACACCATTCGCCCCGATATTCCCACGGCCCTTGCCGCCTTAAAGGAGCACGGGGTGGGCCATATGGAACTGCTGACCGGCGATAATGAGCGGACGGCCGCTGCCCTGGCCGAAAAGCTCGGTATCCATTATCAGGCCAACCTCTTGCCTGAGAACA
>JAABVY010000108.1:324-605 GCA_011777135.1 Candidatus Zixiibacteriota bacterium
CAACGACGCCCCAGCCCTGGCCCAGGCTGACATCGGTATCGCCTTGGGCGCGGCGGGAAGCGATATCGCCATCGAAGCAGCCCACATTGCCCTGATGCGTGAGGATTGGATGCTGGTCCCAGAACTGTTTGCCATTGCCCGGCGGACGATGGAGATTGTGAGGATGAATCTGGCGTTTACGGCTGTATACAACATTGCCGGCCTAGCACTGGCTGCCTTCGGCTTCATCCCGCCCGTTCTGGCGGCCGCAGCTCAATCGCTGCCGGATTTGGGGATAATGG
>JAABVY010000108.1:638-1504 GCA_011777135.1 Candidatus Zixiibacteriota bacterium
GCGACAATAATTAGTTATCGTCCGCAAATAAGTTAGCGGAATTATGCGGACGGCTTAGAGTAATCGGCCTTCTGAGTATATATTTTATTGTTGGCCTGTTACTTAGGGTTTCAGGTTTGCCTTTTCGATTGAGAAAATTAAAGGGGTCAATTATAATTATAATAGTATAGTATTTCCTGGGGGGAGGTTATGCATTGAAGCGCTCATGGCAAAGGTCAATGATTAAAGGTTAATCGGCAGGAAACTTGGAAGGTTTCAGGTTTCTGATCAACCTTTTTCAATGCAAGGGAAGAAAATTAAATATGATTCGAGTTGTTCTCGCTCATCCGTCTAGTCTAGTTTGTGATTTGTTGCGAAAAACTCTGAATAATGAGGAAGATGTTTATCTGGCTGGAAGTGCTAATACAATCGAAGAATTAGAGTTTTTATTACCACACACTAACATTGTATTGATAAGTAAGGAGTTTGAAGGGGGAGACATTACCAACATTTTACAAGACATCCGAGAAAAGTATCCAGAAATAAAATTATTGGTACTGGAGGTTGCTGAGGAGCCTGGCTTGATTATTAAATATATTGAGGCCGGCGCAGATGGCTATATCCTAGAGGATGAATCTGTTGAAAAGATGATGGGCAAAGTGCGGGCATCTGATGAGGACGAGGCTTTGGTGTCCCCAGCGGTTGCGGCCGTCTTAATGGATCGACTGGCCGAACTTGCCAATATAGATACGCCGTTAGCTTTCATGGAAGCCAGGGACAATATGATTGATAAATTGACCTCAAGGGAGGAGGAAGTTCTTGAGTTGGTTGCGGAAGGTTGTACTAATAAAGAGATTGCGGGGGAATTGTTCATTGAATGCGGAACG
>JAABVY010000028.1:0-3315 GCA_011777135.1 Candidatus Zixiibacteriota bacterium
AATTGCGGATATTATAACTATGCAATCCGGCAAATGCAAAGAAAAAACCGCCGATCACGGCGGCAGATCAAATGGAGGGGGGAGGATTCGAACCTCCGAAGGCTTCGCCGACAGATTTACAGTCTGTTCCCTTTGGCCACTCGGGAACCCCTCCATAAATCTTTTCAGGGCCAACGACCCGTCTTGAAATTCAGCAAATATATGAATCTGCTAACATCATGCAAGCGGATTTTGATCCGCAAAAATAATTTTTAAAAGCCGGCGAAGGGACTCGAACCCCCGACAGGCTGATTACAAATCAGCTACTCTACCAGCTGAGTTACGCCGGCCTGATTCGTTAAATTAGTTTCCAACCCCCCATTGTCAAGCTCTTTAATTCTATTATCTGAACTTTTTACGCAATCTTAAGTCCGGCATTTGATACACATAATATTTTTTTTGGAACCAAAAATTCCTTCATGTAGTAAAATTTCTTAATAAAAAAATGCTTGATTTTTGAGTCAGGTTTTATACAATTACAGTTTCATATTATGATAGAAGTAAGAAATCTGACAAAATACTACGGGCCGGAACTGGCTGTAAACGATATTTCGTTTACGGTTGAAAAGGGTCAGGTGGTCGGTTTCCTGGGTCCTAACGGCGCAGGCAAATCCACAACAGTCAAGATAATCACCTGCTACCTCGCGCCGACACGCGGCACATGCGTGGTAAACGGCTACGATATCTTTGAAAACTCCCTCGAAGTCCGCAAACAGATTGGCTATCTTGCCGAAAACACGCCGCTATATTCCGATATGAATGTATTCGACTATCTCAAGTTTTGCGTGGATATGCGCAAGAATGGCCTGAAGCGGACAAAACGTGTGAGCGAGGTTATTGAAATCTGCGGCCTGAAAGATGTCCTGCAGAAAGATATCGGGGAATTATCGAAGGGATTCCGCCAGAGAGTGGGGCTGGCCCAGGCCATGATTCATGATCCCCAGATTCTCATCCTTGATGAGCCCACTGTTGGACTTGATCCTAACCAGATCGTGGAGATACGAAATCTGATCAAGGACCTTGGACGTGAAAAGACAGTAATTCTGTGCTCTCATATCTTACCCGAGGTCGAGGCGACCTGCAATCGTGTCCTGATTATAAACAAGGGAGAAATCGTAGCCGATGGCACCGCCGATCAGCTTGGCGCTTCCGCTAAAGGTAAAGGGCATCTGGTGCTGAAGCTCAAGGATGCCCCTTCGGACAAGATAGAAAATATTTTCAATGTCTCCGGGATTGAAAGGGTGGCTGAGGTCTCAGCTGCCGAACCCGGAGTCTCCAGAGTTGTGCTCGAGGTTCTGAAAGGGGCAGACCCCAGGGAAAATATTTTCAGGTATTGTGTCGAACATGATTTGATTTTGCTTGAAATGAGCAGGGAGCGGGTCTCGCTCGAATCANNTCGCTCGAATCAGTCTTCCGTCAACTGACCAGCGGGGAGGGAGTATAAAAGTGACTGCTGTCTGGGTGCTGACTAAAAAGGAACTTAGGTCGTATTTCAGCTCTCCCATAGCATATATAGTGGCGGTGCTGTTCCTGGGAATTCTGGGATTTTTCTACTCCAACAGCATATTCATGAGCAAGAGCGCCGATCTTCGCGGCCTTTTTTCAATTGCGCATATAATCTTCCTGGTCTTCATACCGGCGATCTCCATGCGTCTTATTTCTGAGGAAAAAAGGTCTGGGACTATTGAGATGCTGGGTACTATGCCCCTCACTGACTGGCAGCTGGTGCTGGGAAAATTCATTCCGGCGTTCATTTTGATGTTGATAACGCTGCTTTTCACCCTGATAAATTATTTCACTGTCTCATTTCTGGGCGATCCTGATACCGGAGTTGTGCTGGGAGGTTATGTTGGGCTGATACTGCTGGCTGCGGCCTATCTTTCCATAGGCATATTCACCAGCAGCCTGACAAGCAACCAGATAGTAGCGTTTATAACGTCATTTACAGTAATTTTATTTTTCTTTGTACTGAATCAATTGAAGTTTTTTGTGGGCGGATTTCTGGCCTCGATACTGGAATTTATATCCACCGATTATCATTTCCAGTCCATACAGCGGGGTGTAATCGACAGCCGTAATGTGATATTCTATGTCACCATAACTTTCCTGTTCATCTTTCTGACTGTGCAGGTATTACAAAGCAGGAAGTGGAGATAATGGCGGGCGCGATTAAAACAAAATCGGCAGCAGTTGTTAATATACTGATAGTGATTCTGATCCTGGTGGTGATCAATCTGCTCTCGATTAATATCTTCGCCAGATGGGATTTGACCGAGGAGAATATTTATTCTATCTCGGAGCCATCAAAGAAGATCATCTCAAGTCTGGATGACCGATTGACAGTCAAGGTTTTTTTCACCGAAGATCTTCCGGCTCCCCATAATACTGACAGGAGATATTTGAAGGATTTGCTGGATGATTTCAAGGCCTATTCGAATGGCAATATGGTCTATGAATTTGTGGATAATCCCCTGACCGAGAACAGGCAGGAGGCATCCAGCTACAATCTCCAGCCGGTTCAGTTTAATGTCATGGGTTCCACCACCGCAGAACAGAAACTGGGATATAAAGCGCTGGTGCTAATTTACGGCGGCCAAAATGAGAAGATTCCCTTCATAAATAATATGGAGATGTTTGAGTACGACTTCATCCGGCTTGTGAAGAAGCTCAGCGAACCGGCAAAAACACGTGTAGCGTTCACGTTCGGGCATGGAGAACTTCCACTTGAAGGTCAGCTCACAATTGCAAAGCAGATCCTGCAAGAAGATTTCGAGGTGGCCCCGATCGATTTGAGAAAGGTTCCCGAGATTCCTCAGGATATTGAGGCGCTCTTTATAGTGGCCCCTTCGCAGAGGTTTTCAGATCGCGCCCTGTACGTTCTGGACCAGTATATAATGCGCGGTGGAAAAGTCGGATTTTTCCTCAATCGCTTTAAGATGAATCAAAACTTGGGGACGATTGATAAGGTCGATACAAGGCTTAACTCATTATTGCGCGCCTATGGCGTTGGGGTTAACCAGAATTTCGCGATCGATCAAAACTGCTATACATATACTGATCTGCGCCGGGTCGAAGGCGGTTTTATGCCGGTCAATGTCAAGGTGCCGTTCTTTATCAATATCAATAATTTTAACGAAGAAAACCTGGTTACAAAATATCAGAAGACCATGAGCCTTATAGGTGCCAGTACATTGGATACATCGGTACAGGTTCCGGAGGGTGTGGAGCGTGAAATTCTCTTCACCACCTCCGAGGAATCGGGGACAATCAGTGAAA
>JAABVY010000028.1:3362-3698 GCA_011777135.1 Candidatus Zixiibacteriota bacterium
CTACTTTGCTGACAAATTTGTGCCCGCTGCTGATTCGGCCGACACTGCCTTCGTGCCGCCGACCCAGGAAAAACTTAATCAGGCCGTGGAAAATTCGCGTCTGGTAGTTATAGGGAGCGGGAATTTCTTTGATGATCAGGCAGCACGTGACCGCAGCAGAAGATTCCAGCAGAATTTCGTATTCTTCCGCAATATTGCCGACTGGCTTGCTCAGGATGATGAGTTGATTACGATTCGCTCCAAGGGTAACATCTACAGTCCTTTCACGAAGGTCATCGACCGCGATATAGAGACAACTGTCAGGCTAATCAACATTTTTGCCATGCCGGTCCTGAT
>JAABVY010000079.1 GCA_011777135.1 Candidatus Zixiibacteriota bacterium
CAGAGCGGGGAAGGCCTACGGCGCCTATATCATGGGCAGGAAAGTGATAGTGGGCGGCGATTCCAGAACCTCTCATATGATGCTTAAATCTGCGGTGGTATCGGGACTTTTGTCTCAAGGATGTGATGTAGTTGACATTGGAATCTGCCCCACGCCGACTATTGAGATGGCGATAATCGGTGAGAAAGCCTCGGGGGGAGTGGGTATAACTGCCTCGCATAATCCCATCGAATGGAATGGTCTGAAATTCTTCAACCGAAAAGGAGAGTTTCTGACACAGGCGCAGTACGATAAATTCAAGACCTTTCTGGATAGCAAAGATATACCGACCGGTGCATGGAACGAAATTGGAAAGATTTATATCGACTATAACTGGATTGAAAAACATGTCGATGCGGTTTTAGCGCTGAACCTTGTCAAAGTCAGCAAGCTGAAAAGAAGAAAGTTCAAAGTTGTGATCGATGCGGTCAATGGCGGTGGGGCGGTTGCGGCACCGATACTGCTGAAAAAACTCGGATGTGAGGTAATCGAGATAAATTGCGTTCCGGATGGCAGATTTCCCCATGTACCCGAGCCGGTGCCGGAAAATCTGAGAATGCTTTCGGCAAAAGTGCGGGAGGTGAAAGCCGATATCGGATTTGCGGTCGATCCCGACGCCGACCGTCTGGCTATTGTCTCTGAACTTGGTAAGCCGCTTGGCGAGGAATATACATTGGCGTTGTCGGCTGATTATGTTCTCTCCAAAAATCCGGGGCCGATGGTAATCAACCTCTCTACTTCCAACCTGAATCGTGATGTCTGCACCAGACACAAATGCAAGCTTCATTATTCCAAAGTCGGCGAGGCTAATGTGGTTGAGATGATGCGCATGAAGAAGGCGGTTATCGGCGGTGAGGGTAATGGTGGAGTGATACTTCCAACCCTGCATTATGGCCGCGACAGCCTGGTGGGTATGGCTCTTATCCTGCAGCATATGGCCGATAAAAAGAAAAAGATATCCGAACTTGCCGGGAGTATCGGTCCCTATGCGATCATGAAAAGTAAGGGGAACATTGATAGCAAATTCGATGTAAAATTAAATAGGCTGCAAAGAGAGCTCGTTGATCAAGAAATCAGTACAGTGGATGGAGTTCGTGTCGATTTTAATTATGGATGGGTGCATATCAGGAGGTCAAACACAGAGCCGATTTACAGGCTGATTTCTGAGGCAGGTACGAAAAAAGAGGCGCAGGAGCTGATAGCGCTCATTAAAGAAAAATTATAAAAAACGGGATGTTTTAAATGTGTGGAATAGTAGGATATACCGGCCCACAAAAGGCGGTGCCGATCTTGATTGACGGTTTAAAAAAGCTGGAGTATAGAGGGTATGACTCTGCCGGCCTGGCAGTGATCGAAAAAGAAGGTTTGATTGTTGATAAGGCCGCAGGCAAGATCTCCCGCCTCGAGGCAAAGATAGAAGACAGGAGTTTCGGGGCCACCTGCGGGATTGCCCATACACGCTGGGCGACACATGGAGAACCGACAACAGTCAATGCCCACCCGCATTTTGATTCCAAAGAAAAGATTGCTATTGTTCATAACGGCATTATCGAAAACTACCGCAGTTTGCGTGAATATCTAGAAAAAAATGGGCATCAGTTCAGTACCGAAACCGATACAGAAATCCTGGCGCACTTGATCGAGCAGTATTATGAAGGTGACCTGCTCGAGGCTGTGAGGACAGCCCTTGTATTCGTCGAGGGCACTTACGGGATTGCGGTTATCTCGGCTAATCATCCAGGCGAAATTGTGGTCGCGCGTTCGGGGTCGCCGCTGGTTATCGGATGCGGTCATGGAGAAAATTTTGTGGCCTCTGATGTTTCCGCTCTCGTCAGGCATACCCGTCAGGTGGTCTACCTGGAGGAGGGCGAGATTGCGCACATTACCCCCGATGATTTCAAAATCTCCACCATCGATAAAGTCGCTATCTCTCCAAATATCCAGCAGATTGAATGGTCTCTGGATGCTATCGAAAAAGGCGGCTTCGATCATTTCATGCTGAAAGAGATTTTCGAACAGCCGACTGCGGTTGCCAATGCATTCAGGGGGCGTCTGAATTATGAAGAAGGTATCTCCCGTCTGCATGGGCTCAAGCTGCAATATGAAGAACTCCTGAAAATCAACCGCGTGCTCCTGATGGCCTGCGGGACTTCATGGCACGCCGGAATGATCGGTGAATATATTATTGAGGACCTGGCGCGCATACCGACGGAGGTTGAATATGCCTCCGAATTCAGGTATCGTGCTCCGATTATACAGAATGGCACTGTGGCGTTTGTGATCTCGCAGTCGGGCGAGACTGCTGATACACTGGCGGCTCTGCGTGAGGCCAAGCGCAAGGGTGCGACAGTGCTGGGAATATGTAATGTTGTGGGATCGTCAATTGCCCGCGAAACCGACGGCGGAATTTATATCCATGCCGGG
>JAABVY010000182.1 GCA_011777135.1 Candidatus Zixiibacteriota bacterium
TAAGAATTTATACACCCAAAGCCTCGAAAGTTAATTTTTATTAAAACCTTGACATCGATATCCTGCCGACCTATAATCACAACGACTTTTACCTTTTAATCCGGCCCTGTGAGACCGGCAAAGGATTTATAAAAATAATGCAGGAATTTGGATTCACAGATAGATTAACCAAACCCTCCACAGACCGGGAGGGTATTTTTTTTGGAGGTGCAATTGCCATCTGACAAACCATTACAGGTATTAAATGCTACTCAGATCAAACGGGCGCTGGTTCGTATCGGCCATGAGATTCTGGAACGCAACAATGAAGGGAAAAATCTGGCCCTGATTGGAATACGCGCACGCGGGGATATACTGGCCGACCGCCTGGCCCGAATAATCGAAGAAAATGAGGGAATCAAACTGCCGGTTGGATACATGGATATCAACTTTTACCGGGACGATATTCATATCAAACTCGATCAGCCCGAAATCCGCCAGACCGAAATTCTCTTCGACCTGCAGGACAAAATTGTAGTACTGATTGATGATGTCCTCTTCACCGGGAGAACAATTCGGGCGGCCCTGAATCAGCTTTCTGATTTCGGGCGGCCGCGGGCTATACAGCTGGCTGTGCTGGTTGACAGGGGACACCGGGAACTTCCTATCAAACCGGATTATGTCGGCAAGAACCTGCCTACCGGTCGGGATGACGATGTTATCGTCAGATTAAAGGAAACCGACAACGAGGATTCGGTCAGTATTCTCTCGAAGCCCAGGAGAAAAAGCAAGGCTACGAAGAAATCGAAGAAGAAGGGGGCTCGCTAATGGCATTAAAAATAAAACACCTTCTCGGACTGGAGGGGGTCGAGAAGAAGGACCTGGAACTTATTCTCAATACCGCCAAATCCTTCAAGGAAGTCATCGAAAGGCCGGTCAAGAAAGTCCCTCCTCTTCGAGGTGTTACAGTCGTAAATCTTTTCTACGAGCCTTCGACCAGGACAAGGCTTTCTTTCGAGCTCGCTGAAAAGAGACTCTCGGCGGACACGCTGAACTTCTCCGCCAAGGGCTCCTCGGTTGCCAAGGGTGAGAGCCTGAAGGATACTGTAAGAAATATTGAAGCACTCAAGATCGACATGATTGTCATCCGGCACTCGTCGGTGGGCGCGCCGCATTACCTCACTAAATTTGCAAGCTCGACTGTAATCAACGCCGGCGATGGGGCGCATGAGCATCCCACCCAGGCTTTGCTCGATATGTATTCGATTATGGAACGCTATGGCAGGATCAAAGGTTTGCGAGTTGTGATCATTGGAGATATCCTGCATTCGCGAGTGGCCCGCTCTAACATCTGGGGCCTGAAAACACTGGGAGCTTCTGTGGCTATTTGCGGACCGACAACTCTGCTGCCGTATGAAGTTGAGAAGATGGGTGTGGATGTGTATCATAATCTGGATGAGGCTCTCGATGGCGCCGATGTTGTCAATGTCCTGCGCTTGCAGCGGGAAAGACAGCAGGCCGGGCTTCTTCCCTCGCTCAGGGAATACACGACTCTCTTTGGGATTACAAAGGATCGGCTTAAGCTCTTGAATAAAAATTATACCATCATGCATCCGGGGCCGATCAACCGCGGTGTCGAGATAACATCGGAAGTTGCCGACAGCGAATCCTCGATAATTCTGGAACAGGTCACCAACGGTGTGGCGGTGCGAATGTCGGTGCTTTACCTGCTTCGCGGAGGAGAGGAGGCCAAGTCATGAGCAAACTGAAGATCATTGCAGGCGGACGAGTGGTTGACCCGGCTTCCAAACTGGACAAAGTCGCTGACATCTATATNNNACCCGGAAGATGTTTATAATGCCAGAGGCAAAATCGTCTCCCCCGGTTTGGTGGATATGCATGTGCATCTTCGCGAACCGGGACGGGAGGGCGATGAAACCATCATGTCGGGCTCGGAAGCAGCGGCGGCCGGTGGATTTACCACAATCTGCTGTATGCCCAATACCACGCCGGCTATCGATAACCAGGAGACCATCAAGTTCGTGCTGCATCAGGCCGAGCAGTGCCCGATCAACGTTTATCCCATTGCGGCCATAACCAAGGGACGCATGGGCAAAGAATTGGCTGAAATAGGCGAACTGGTCAATGCAGGAGCGGTGGGTCTTTCAGATGACGGTTCTCCGGTCAATTCCGCCGAAATCATGCTCAAAGCTTTTAAATATGCCCGCATGTTTACTATCCCAATCATCGAACATGCCGAAGATCTCTCGCTCACTGCTGATGGTGTAATGAACGAAGGCTTTACCTCTACACGACTGGGGATGAAAGGTGTGCCCGCGGTCTCTGAGGAGATAATGGTGGCGCGGGACATTTTGCTGGCCCAATATACGGGAGGTAAACTGCACTTCGCCCATATATCCACGGCGGGAGCAGTCGAGCTGATTCGCCAGGCCAAGAGATTCAAGGTTGACGTAACCGCCGAGGTCACACCTCATCACTTCTCGCTTTATGATGAAATGATCGCCGAGGATTTCAATCCTAATCTCAGGATGTCTCCTCCCCTGCGGTCGAAAGATAATGCTCGTGCCTTGATTAAAGGGCTGGTAGAAGGGACTATCGACTGTATTGCTTCGGATCATGCTCCGCATTCGCCGGAATCAAAGGACGTCGAATTCGACTTTGCTCCCAACGGAATTATCGGGCTGGAGACCTCCCTGGCCGTGTGCACAACCCACTTGATAAAAAAGAAGCACCTGAACTGGCCGGGACTTATAAAAGCCATGTCCACCCGCCCGGCGGAAATACTGGGATTAGAGGCGGGCCTGCTAAAGAAAGGTTATCCGGCAGATATTACAGTAATCGATCCCAATAAGAAATGGGTTGTTGATCCGGATAAATTCCGTTCAAAGTCACGCAACTCCCCTTACATTGGACAGACATTGACCGGCAAAGCGGTCTGCACTGTTGTGGGCGGCAAGATTGTATATTCAGAAGATTAATAATATAATAAAAGACGAGTTCTCCGATCCGGAGAACTCGTCTCAATTTTCAACAGCCTTGATTTAAGACCGCCTCTGGCTTCCACCCTTGTCGGAGTCGGTTACAGCCCGGTCAACTTTGGACTGCACCGTCCGAACCTTTTTGCGAATGTCGTTTAAGGCATTCAGCTTGTCCAGCATGCGCTTGTTTTCTTTTCGCAG
>JAABVY010000183.1:0-230 GCA_011777135.1 Candidatus Zixiibacteriota bacterium
ATATGAATTGAAAGGCATTAAGGGATTTAGCTTTTAAACATGGGAAGGGAATTTAACTGGAATTAATATAGGATCACTCTATGTGTATGAGACGCCCACGGAGATGGATTCCTATGGAGGCAACATGCCTGAACCGTATGAGGGATGATATACTGCCCTCCGTTAATTGACAAAGTTTGGATGTTATGAAGGGCTTTCATCAGAGGCCTTAGCCGCAGGTCAAATCTCTG
>JAABVY010000183.1:304-6295 GCA_011777135.1 Candidatus Zixiibacteriota bacterium
GTTTAAGAAAATACTTATAGCCAATAGAGGCGAGATCGCACTCAGGATCATCAGGGCCTGCAAGGAGATGGGCATCAAAACCGTAGCGGTTTACTCCGAAGCCGATCTGGACAGCCTGCACGTGCGCTTCGCCGATGAGGAGGTCTGTATCGGCCCTCCACCCTCCAACCAGTCCTACCTGGACGTTAAACGAATAATTTCAGCCGCTGAGGTAACTAATTGCGACGCAATACATCCCGGCTACGGCTTCCTGGCGGAAAATGCCGACTTCGCTGAAATATGTGAGTCCTGCGGTCTGATTTTTATTGGACCCTCGCCGGAGTCGATGCGCAAAATGGGCGATAAGGCTACCGCCAAGCGTTTGATGCGTGAGGCGGGTGTCCCGGTCGTCCCTGGTTCGGAGGGGATCGTGCCCACTTTGCCCGAAGCGGAAAGTATTTGTGCCGAGATCGGTTACCCGGTCATCATCAAAGCCTCCGCAGGAGGAGGCGGACGCGGGATGCGTGTCGTCACCCGCAAGGAGGAGCTGAAGACAGCATTTAATACTGCACGTATGGAAGCGGGCGCGGCATTCAGCAATCCAGAAGTCTACATAGAGAAATTTGTAACCCAGCCGCGTCATATCGAAATACAGATACTGGCTGATAAGCATGGCAACACGGTCCATCTCGGTGAGCGCGACTGCACAATCCAGAGACGTCACCAGAAATTGATCGAGGAATCGCCCTCACCCGCCCTGGATGAAGAGACACGCAAGAATATGGGCGAAGCGGCGATCAATGGCGCGATTGCAGCCGGATATTATAACGCCGGTACGATCGAGTTTTTATATGACGAGGACGGCAGTTTTTACTTCATGGAGATGAACACCCGTATCCAGGTGGAGCATCCGGTCACCGAGGAAGTTACCGATGTCGACCTGATTCGCAACCAGCTCCTGATTGCGGCAGGCGAAAAGATGGAAGTAAGGCAGGAGGATATCAAGTTCAAGGGGCATGCCATCGAATGCCGAATCAATGCCGAGGATCCCATGAACAATTTCCGTCCCGCCCCGGGACAGATAACTTCGTTCCATACTCCCGGCGGGCACGGCATCCGTGTCGATACTCATGCCTACGCCAAATATGTAATCCCGCCTTTCTATGATTCAATGATTGCCAAGCTGATCACGCATGCCAGGGATCGTGATTACGCCATCATGAAAATGAAACGCGCGCTGGAAGAATTTATCATCGAGGGCATTCCGACCACGATACCATTTCATCGGTCGGTGATAGACGACCCGGTATTTCAATCCGGAGTGTATTCGACAAAATACATCGATGGATTTAAGTGGAAAGAAAAGGAAGAAGCTGCAGTTAAATAAAAAATGGAGGAAAAATGGATTTTCCAAAGGATCTAAAATATTCCAAGGAGCATGAATGGATAAAAGTCGACGGCGATACGGCCACTATCGGTATCACCGATTATGCTCAAGGCGAATTGGGCGATGTTGTCTTTGTCGAACTTCCCGAAACCGGCGAAGAGTTCAAGCAGATGGATGCTTTTGGAACAATCGAGGCGGTCAAAGCTGTTAGTGAACTGTATACACCGGTTTCCGGTGAGATAGTCGAGATCAACGACAAGCTCGAGGACGAGGCCGGCCTGGTCAACCAGGATTGCTACGGCGACGGCTGGATGATAAAGATAAAGCTCTCCAATCCCTCCGAGCTGGATGATCTTTTGGATGCTGATAAATACAAGGAGCTCGTGGAGTAAAAGAATGAGCTATGTTTCCAACTCTGAATCTGAACGCAATGATATGCTCAAAAAGATCGGGGTTTCCAAATTCGAGGAGCTGATCGAAGAAATTCCCGATAGTTTAAGATTAAAAAAGCCGCTTGCGCTCGATAAAGCCAAACCTGAATTCGAAGTTGTCAAAATTCTCCGTAAACTCACCGCAAAGAATAAAGATTCATCCGAGATGATCTGTTTCATGGGCGGCGGAGCTTACGATCATTATATCCCCGCCGGAGTGGATGCGATAATCTCACGTTCTGAATTTCTGACTGCGTACACCCCATACCAGGCCGAAGTCTCGCAGGGGACGCTGCAGAGCATCTATGAATTCCAGTCGCTGGTTTGCCGGTTAACTGGTATGGAGATTGCCAATGCCTCGATGTATGACGGGGCGTCGGGAACGGCGGAAGCGGTCTTGATGTCATTAAATCAAACGGGTAATAAGAGAGTTTATATTGCCCCGGGACTTCATCCGGCCTACAAAGCGGTCATCGATGCTTACACCGCTGGGATTGATCTTGATATCCAAATACTGAAAGAAGATTCCGGCCTGGTCGAGATGAGCCAGTTGAATGATATCGATTTTGATGATGCGGCTTGCGTTATTGTGCAGTCGCCCAATTTCTTCGGGCTGATCGAAAATATAAAAAGTATCGGATCATACCTGAAAGATAAGAAGGCGATGTTTGTTGTGGTTGCCAATCCAATGGCGCTCACTCTTCTGACTCCGCCGGGCGAGGCGGATGCCGATATTGCTGTAGGGGAGATGCATGTCTTCGGGAATGGATTAAATTACGGCGGACCATATGTGGGCTATTTTGCGGCACAGAAAAAATACATGCGAAAAATTCCCGGCAGGATTTCCGCCAGTACCGAGGATGTGGACGGTCAAAAAGGTTATGTGCTGACCCTGCAGACACGCGAACAGCATATTAGGAGGGATAAGGCGACCTCGAATATTTGTACCAACCAGGCATTATGTGCGCTTGCATCGACCATTTATATGACTTTGATGGGCGAGGAGGGCATAAATACAGCCGCCTCGGAATCTGTGCGCAAGGCACATTATCTGGCGGAGAAGCTGGCTGCAATGCCTGAGGTCTCGCTGGTTTATGATGGAAACTTCTTCAATGAGTTTGTGGTCAGACTTCCGATTGCTGCTGATGACTTTATAAATATGATGGAGAAAGAGGGAATCCTCGCTGGCATACCGCTTTTCTGGTTCTATCCGGATCGTACCAATGATCTATTGGTTGCCGTAACCGAGAAGCGATCGAAAGAAGAGCTGGATGCGTTCGTTGAGGCGGCTGCCGGGGTTATGAAATCATCGAAGGTTGGAGTCAGCTGATTTATGCCGGAAAAACCGACTGAAGATAAGAACAGCAACGAGGAAATGGTCTTACTTTATCGCTCATATTCCAGATTGAATACAGATTTCCTTAAGGAGACATTGAAGTCCGCCGGAATCCCGTATGTCTGCCATATCAAGGGCGGTCTCCTGGGTCGCGGGAATGAACTGATTGGCGGATTTTTTAATTCAGCGTCCACTACTGATGCGCTCTTTTTTGTGCCCAGGGATCATTACGAAGAGGCAGAACAAATAAAAATACAGGTTGTCGGCAACGACAAGGAGGCTTAATGAAGAGGTCGATAATAATTCTGTTTGCTATAATCCTGGCATTCAGCAGCCAGCTTTTTGCCCAGGAGCAGGATACGGCGGCTGCGGAACCGGATACTATCTCATGGTACTTAGATTATAATGAAGCCCTGAGTGCGGCCTCGGCCGAAGACCGCTATATGCTGATCGAATTCTACACTGACTGGTGAAGTTGGTGCAGGCGCTTGGACAGCGTGACATTTACAGATACTATGATCGCGTCGATTTCGAAATCCCTCGCCTTTGTAAAAATAGATGCCGATGAAAAGACCGAGCTTGCAGGAAGGTATGGTATCTCCGGTTATCCCACCATGGTTATCACGAAGCCCAATGGGATGGAGGTTGACCGGCTGGTGGGCTATTATCCTCCCATGGATTTCATCCCGGCCATGTTTGACCTCATGACCAACCGTAACACTCTCGATTACATGCTGGCCAAAGCAGCCGAGCATAGAGACAGCCTGCAGCTGTTATATGATATCGGGGAGAGCTATTCATATAGAGCAGAATTAAAGGAAGCGGAGTACTATTACAATTTGATTATGGAAAAGGATTCCAATAATGCCGAAGGGATGGCGGATGATGCCTGGCTGGCGCTTGCAAGCCTGAAACGGCGCGACGATAAGAAGGAAGAGGCGGTTGAGATGTATCTTCAGACCGCAGAAAAATTCCCGGATAGTGATGCTATTGACGATGCCTATATGTCGGCGGCGGGGGTTTACCGCCGTGATGGTGATGTGAAAAAGGCGGTTAAGATGTACGAAGAATTTATTAAGAAATTCCCGGAGAGCGAACTGATAGATGATGCCCGGGTTTTGATTCCATATACGTATCACAAGAATGACCAGGAAGACAAGGCTTTGAAATTATATAAGGAATATCTGGAGGAGTACCCGGACTCAGACAACAGTGATTGGGTACAGAGACAGATTGAGTCAATTGAAGGGGAAGAAGAGAAGTAAGATAATATGACTGAACCGACAATTTTTGAGCTCTCGGTAAAAGGCAGAAAGAATAATTATATAAAGCCTGAGGAAGGAATTGGCGGAGACATCGAAAAAATGCTGGGAAAAGAAAATCTCCGGGAGAAGCCGGCCGGCCTTCCCGAGATGACCGAGAATGAAGTCATACGCCATTTCACTCGCCTCTCGGCCAAAAACCATCATATAGATAAGGGTTTCTATCCACTGGGTTCATGTACGATGAAATATAATCCCAAGGTCAATGAGCAGGTGGCCCGCTTTTCCGGATTTTCTGAAATCCATCCATTCCAGATGGCAGGTACTGTGCAGGGTGCCCTGCATCTAATGTATGACCTGGCTGAAATGTTGAAAGAGATTGCGGGCATGTATGCTGTATCGCTCCAGCCGGCCGCAGGCGCGCAGGGTGAATTCTGTGGACTGCTGATGACCCGCAAATATCATCTAAAAAAAGGAAATAAGAAAGAAACTGTTATCATCCCCGATTCTGCCCATGGCACCAATCCGGCCTCGGTAACATTTGCGGGCTACCGTCCGGTGCAGATTAATTCCAGCGCTGAGGGGATTGTTTCAGCTGAAGAGCTGGAAAAGGTGATCGATGATAAGACTGCCGCGATCATGCTCACAAATCCGAATACACTGGGCCTGTTTGAATCGGATATTGAGAAGATATATAAAATCTGCCGAAAGCATGACACCTTGATGTATATGGATGGCGCTAATTTGAATGCACTCCTGGGTATAACACGCCCGGGTGATATGGGATTCGACTGCGTGCATTTCAATCTGCATAAGACCTTCTCGACTCCTCATGGAGGAGGCGGTCCGGGTGCCGGGGCTGTTGGCGTTAGTGAGAGACTTGAGCCGTTTTTGCCCAAGCCGATTATTGCGAAGAATGAAGATGATGAGTATTATCTCAGTTATAACCGCCCGGATTCGATCGGACAAATTCACAGTTTCTATGGCAATTTCGCGAATATGGTCAGGGCTTATGCCTATATCCTCAGCAATGGCTCGGATGGCTTGCGTGAGGTGGCCGAGGCTGCGATCATCAATGCCAACTATTTAAAGGAAAAGCTCAAGGATGTCTACCATCTGCCATTTGACCGCCATTGTATGCATGAGTTTGTGCTGGCAGGTGCGAAGCAGAAAAAGAAAGGCGTGAAGACGCTTGAGATTGCCAAGCGGATTCTCGATTTTGGAATTCACGCACCGACCATATATTTTCCGCTGATAGTTTCCGAGGCCTTAATGATCGAACCGACCGAGACAGAAAATGTGCAGGCACTGGATAATTTTGCAGATATACTTATTAAGATTGATAAAGAAATTGACGAAAATCCGGAATTTGTAAAGAAATCCCCGCATAACACACCGGTCAAACGGCTGGATGAGGTGCTGGCAGCCAAACGCGGAGATGTGGCCTCACTTGAATAATACATGACAAATTATGTCATTCTGAGAGAGCGAAGCGAACGAAGAATCTTTCTTAAATTGATTAGATTCTTCGCTGCGCTCAGAATGACAATTCTTTCCGAAATATTAAAGACTATCACTGGCGTTCATTCAAGCGCC
>JAABVY010000183.1:6401-9077 GCA_011777135.1 Candidatus Zixiibacteriota bacterium
TATTGAAAGCGGCGAAAAAGTGGCCTTAATGGGGGCCAATGGCACCGGCAAAACTACGCTTGCCAGATTGATTGCCGGATTAATAGCCCCATCATCGGGGGAAATAAAGATAGACCATCAGAACACATCTGATCCTGATTTCAGGAAGAATCTTGGAAAAAAAGTTGGACTCCTGTTTCAAAATCCTGACCATCAGATCGTCTCAGTGAATGTTGAAAGGGAACTGGCGCTGGGGCCGGAAAATTATGGCTATACCAGTGATGAAATCCACGCAATGATAAGCGAATATATGGACAGGTACAGCCTTGAAGCCGTTTTAAAGAGTCATCCGCATAAATTATCCGGGGGCGAAAAGCGAAAGCTAGGCCTTGCCTCGGTGATGATACTCGAGCCGGATATCCTTATTCTGGATGAACCGATGGCGCACCTTGATATGGTAGGAAGAATGCTTTTCAAAGAAGAGCTTAACAAGATTCTGCGTGATGATTTTATGACATTGATCTATATTACCCAGCGCCTTGAAGAAGTGATTGGCTTTGACAGGCTGATAGTTCTCAACGGTGGTCATATGGTCCAGGAAAAATCAATATCAGATGCGCTTCACTCCGATTTGGCTTGGAAAAAATACGGCATCGAGTTCCCGATCTGGCTTGAGATTGAAGATGAAGATATAATTGGCGGGCAGGAGTTTAAGGATAAGATTAAGTCCATAAGAGTAGAAAAAAAATCTGATGGAGAGTCAAAAGTTGTTTTGGAATGCAAAGATATCGGCTTTGGCTGGAAGGGCGGGAGTGAAATAATAAGGAATCTCGACCTGAAACTTTACTCCGGAAATGTTCACGGACTGATTGGTCCTACTGGCTGCGGGAAAACCACACTTGCCTTGTTGATGGGGGGATTGGTTAAGCCCGAAAAGGGCTCCATTGAATTAGGCAGTCAAAATGCCGCTCAGAGCGATTTGATCAAGAAAGTGTCCTATATCTTCCAGAATCCTGAGCGCGGGATGTTTGCCGAGACTGTTTATGATGATATTGCCTACGGCCCTAAGAATTTCGGATACAAAGACGAAGAACTTCTTGACNNGGTCTGGATTTTGACAGATTCAAAGATCGCTCACCCCATACCCTTTCCGGCGGGGAGGCAAGGCTGGCAGCCATTGCAGGGGGATTAGCCACCAAAAAGGAAATCATCATCATGGATGAGCCCACCGAGGAGCTTGACTATCATGGCCAGCTGCGAATTAAACAGATAGTCCGCGGATTGAAAGAGGATGGAAATACAGTTTTGTTGATTTCCCATCATTCGGATCTCCTATTTGAACTCTGCGATTATTTCTTCCTATGGTCTGGTAGTATGGTGAATTCACTGGAAAAGCATGAATTATACAGGAATCCCGATCTATTTACTAAGACTGGCATTGAAATACCAAAGATTCTGGAATATGCCCGTGATCGGGGACGCCTGGATGAATTCCGGCTGGCAGGCATAGTATCTTTTGAAGACATGGAATCAATTTTGTAGGGAAATTTTGATCAGGGGCGGCATGATCTGAAAACAGGCTGCTTGACAAAGGTATAATTATAGATATCTTATACAGCCAAATTATTTTGAGATAATTTGGATTAAATAGTTCTGTTTGGGTCATTATTTTTCGATAATATAACTGGCATAACTGATTGCAGGAGGATTAAAAAATCCCAGGTGGACAGAGCAGAGGCTACCGGAGACGAAAGACGCCCGGCCGTATATCGGTCGTAGTGCCGGCCTATAACGAAGCCGGGAATATCCCCATCCTGGTGGCGAAATTCGACGAAATGTTCAGACAGAGCCGTCTCAGGGGAGAAGTGATACTGGTCAATGACGGCTCCACCGACGAGACCCAGCAGCAGGCCCAGCAGGCTGCCTCCAAATATCGCTGGCTGAGGCTGGTCAAGCACAAAACCAATCGCGGGATGACTGCTGCGCTGGAAACAGGATTCAGCATGGCCCGCGGGAGAACACTGATATTATGGCCTGCGGATCTTCAGTACATGCCCGATGATATTCCCAAGATGGTCGCCAAAATCGAAGACGGCTACGATGTCGTCTGTGGATGGAAGCAGGGGAAATACGGGCTCAAGCGCTTTGCCTCCTATTTCTATAACCTTCTTTCCCGATGGATATTCAAGGTGAAAGTTCATGACTTAAATTCGGTCAAGGCTTTCAGAAAAGAGGTTCTGGAGGACATGCCCCATCTGCGAGAAGGCTGGCACAGGTATCTTGTGGTGCTGGCTGCCCAGAGGGGTTACAAGATAGGGGAGGTTAAAGTAAAGCTGTACCCACGTAAGCATGGCAAATCCAAGTTCGGCTTCTGGAGGATACCATCTGGAATATCCGATCTGTTTTCGGTCAAGTTCCAGATGTCATTTCTGCGCAAGCCGCTGTTATTTTTTGGATCCATCGGATTCATTCTTTGCTTTCTCGGTGTGCTCGTCGGTTTAGTTGCGCTGTATTTGCGTTTCATCCTGTATGAAGGTTATCGTCCGCTCTTGTATCTGGTGATGCTTCTGGAATCCCTTGGCGTGATGCTATTTATGCTGGGTTTCCTGGCGGAAGCGATGATTTACTTTCAGGATGAAATCTCCGCCCTGCGCAAAGAAAACAAGCGCATGCTGGACAAGCTGAATGCCTTAAACG
>JAABVY010000215.1:0-176 GCA_011777135.1 Candidatus Zixiibacteriota bacterium
GCGCGGATGATCTCATGCAGCCGGTTGCGGATCGTCGGATACGACAGCCCGAGGTCTTTTTCCATATGGGTGATCTTGCCTTCATTCTTAACAAAGACCTCAAGAAAGACCAACTGATCATTGTTGAGGTTGGCAAACGGACCGGTGATGAACCTTCCCTGGATCACGGTATCGCA
>JAABVY010000215.1:245-509 GCA_011777135.1 Candidatus Zixiibacteriota bacterium
TGAACCTTCCCTGGATCACGGTATCGCACTGACGGCAGGACAACCTGGTAACGATCAACTCTCCGCCGCAGACAGGGCATTCTCCTGGAATTGGATGCATATTTATTCTCCTTGAAAGCAAATTGATCTAGCCACTCCTATTATACGAAGATTTCGATACTGAAGTAAATAAAATAACCCCGAAGATCGGGGTTATTGTTCAAGTCAAGATAATTGGAGAGCTTAGCTTTCCTTTTTGGATTTCTTCTCAGTTTTCGGCTCTGG
>JAABVY010000215.1:631-853 GCA_011777135.1 Candidatus Zixiibacteriota bacterium
GGCGAATAGACTTTCCGCAAAGATTCTTGCGCACACTTCGGGCAGAGCGTGAGCGCATCCTCGGAAAAGGATTGGTATTTTTCAAATTCGTGACCGCATTCGTCACAGTGATATGTATAGACAGGCATCGATAAACCTTGCACTAGTGATTAGACAGTTTGTGATTATAGCGCGCTTATATAACCTTGACAAGACAAGGTGCATAAATTTTACGTTAGACTT
>JAABVY010000215.1:1026-1233 GCA_011777135.1 Candidatus Zixiibacteriota bacterium
ATACTCGATCGGAGCTTCACCCGGACCCATTTGAAGCAGTTCTTCCCAGTTGCTCAAAGCGATCAACGGATAGCCCAACTCCTCATAGATCAGGCCGCGCCAGTAAAAAAGATCGGCGCGCTGGCGGGTCGTCTCGACCAGGTCTGCCCCGGTCTCAATGACCTCTTTGGCCTCGGCGTAATCCTCAAGATAGAAATACGCCTGGGC
>JAABVY010000150.1 GCA_011777135.1 Candidatus Zixiibacteriota bacterium
CCCGGTGCGCCCAGTGGACGCGGAGCACGAGGACATACTCCGCGCACAAACCTCTTCCCGTGAGCCAAGAGATATCAAGATAAAAGCCCCGTCTTTCGACAGGGCTTTTGTCTCAAAGCAAGATCGTTTATTCTTTTTCCATAAACGGATACTTATAATCTTTGGGCGGTACGAAGTTCTCCTTGATTGCGCGCGGTGAGCACCAGCGAATCAGGTTCAGAAGCGAACCGGCCTTGTCGTTGGTACCCGAGGCCCGTGCGCCGCCAAACGGCTGCTGCCCCACAACCGCACCGGTGGGCTTGTCATTAATATAGAAGTTGCCGGCGGCATGTGTCAGGACTTTCTCCGCTCTCACAATCGCCTCTCGATCCCTTGCGAAAACAGCGCCGGTCAGGGCGTATGGCGAAGTCTCATCACACAGCTTTAAGGTTTCCTCAAAGGCGTTGTCATCATAAATATACACAGTCAAAACCGGCCCAAAGATTTCTTCTTCCATCAGCTTGAAATGGGGATTTCCGGTCTCGATCATGGTCGGCTCGATGAAATAGCCCTTGGAATCGTCATAATTGCCGCCAAATATGAAGTTGGCTTCATCGGATTCCTTGGCATAATCGATATATTCAACGATGCTGTCAAAGGCGCCCTTATCAATCACGGCATTGACAAAAACGCTGAAATCCTCCACATCACCCATCTTGGCCTCATCATTGAACTTGAGCATGATCTCTTTGATCTTGGACCAGAGTGACTTCGGAATATAGGCACGGGAAACCGCAGAACATTTCTGTCCCTGGTACTCATAGGCGCCCCGGAAGAGAGCAGTTGCGGTTGCATAAGGTTCGGCAGAGGAATGTACGAAGACAAAATCCTTGCCGCCGGTTTCACCCACAATTCGCGGATAGGATTTGTAATTGGCGATGTTCTCCCCAACCACCTTCCACATATTCTGGAAGACCGGGGTCGACCCTGTGAAATGCACGCCGGCCAGATCCCTGCTCTTCAAAACCAGTTCGCCGATCGCCGCACCCGGAGCGGTAACCATATTGATAACTCCGTCCGGCAGTCCGGCTTCCTTCATCACCTGCATGACGATATGGGCGGTATAGACTCCGGTCGAGGCCGGTTTCCAGACCACGGTATTGCCCATCATGGCCGGCGAGGTCGGAAGGTTTCCGCCGATCGAGACGAAATTAAACGGCGTGACCGCAAAAACAAAGCCCTCCAGGGGACGATATTCCATCCTGTCCCAGATCATGGGAGCATTCCCCGGCTGCATATCGTAAATCATCTGGGCGTAAAAGGGATTATAGCGATAAAAGTCGATCAGCTCGCAGACCCCGTCGATCTCAGCCTGGAAGACATTCTTGGAATGCGCCAGCATAGTGGCGGCGTTCATGATATATCTGTATGGCCCGGCCAACAGATCCGCCGCTTTCAGGAAGATACCCAGCCGGTGCTGGTAGGGCATATCGGCCCATTTCTGCTTGGCATCCATGGCCGCCTTAACAGCCATCTTGACTTCCTCTTCAGTGCCCTTGGAATATTCCCCCAGTTTGAGGGAATGATTATGCGGGGCCCTGATTTCGGTCTTCTTGGATGTACGGACCTCTTTTCCTCCTATTACCATTGGAATGTCAACCGGATTCGACTTTAAATCCTCGATAGCCTTTTTCAATTTCGCACGTTCCGGAGAACCGGGAGCATAAGAATACACCGGCTCATTCTTCGGTTGCGGAATTCTAAAACCACTCATTTATATCCTCCAATTTGATTTTTATTTCAAATCCTTCATGCTCACCTTTTAATGCGCTAAAATTCATCAAAAATGTCAAACTGTCAAGTGTTTCATGAATAAATCGAAGCGGCTGAGGCCCGGGTTTTTCTTAATTGATTTGACATGGCAAAATTAAAGGACTATTTTAGAAACATTGAACGGGATATAACCGATCAGGAAAAAGGCATGGGAAAATAAATAAAAAGGTGACACTCTATGAGCAATGAATTGCGCTACAATATAGCGGACCAAAGGCTGTCCTACACGGGCGATAAAATTACCATGGCCATTGATGATGATTATCTGATAGAATTCAACCAGCTGCACAATCGGGTCCTGGACCATTTCAGTATCTCACTCGTGGAAGGATCGATCACCAAGATATCTGAAGATATTTCCACCAAATCGAATCTCGGGGCCCTGCGAAACAGGCAGCTAAGGCAGTCTGTAATCCTGTCTGCCGCATTATCTGCAGCCGCGGTCGGGTTGACCGGTTTTGGATCCTTCAATAAGCATCCTGAGAATGAGCGCACCAAAGAGCTCAAAAATAAGCTCAAACGGGCCAATGACCGCACCGCCGCCCAGGTTATGGGCGAGGTGCTTCAGCTCACCACTGAAGCCTTCCCGCGCGGCGAGGAGGTGGTTATCGAATGTTCCATTACCGAGGGAGTACGGGTCAAACCCGGCAAGGAAGCCGGCGGTAACCCCACAATCGCGGTCGGGGCCCTATTCGGCAAGAAAGAACATCGGAGGGACTACGGACTCAGCCTGCATCCAAGCGTGACCATGCTTTCCATGGGAAATGATGTCATTGACGGCACTACCAAATCGGTCACCGGAGATCATTCCTCACTGACGGCATTATTCCTGACCGAGTCCGGGGTGAAAAGACATCTCCCGGATATCTATGTCCAACGCTGGATGGGCAGCAAGTACTTCGGTGAGTTCAATCCTCGGCAACTATCCACGCTGGAGGCGGCCGAGGTTATAGCGAAATCTTATGGCCTGAAGCAAATCGAGGATTTCAGCGCCTATTTCCTGGAGCGGGCACGGCATATACCCCCCATGGACAAACTCAATGCGGCGGGTATAGCCACACCCTTTGACAAAGACGGCGACCTCTTCCCTGCCCTGGTACTGGGCGAGGAGCACCTGCGTTTCCCCGACGGACGCGGGCTTTATTCCATGTGCGGGGAGATCGGCGGATCGGCCGAATGGGCTGTGGGAGTTCTTCCTCTGGTATGGCGCGGAGGGCAGGCGCTGGGAATGCTGACCAGCCAGTCCTACCTGACCAGAAAGGACATTTCCCCTGAGGAAAAATGGCGGGAACGTTTCCACTACACAGAAGAAGAACTGATGCTTATCCATGATGCACGCTTCGAGCATAAACCATATTTCACTATCCATGACATTCTCGAGGATCCCATGGCGGGTGGCATAGCAGCCTTCGGCTCGATTTCAGACAACTATTTTTACCCCGATCTCAAGGGGATCTCGGTAGAGGCTAACGGCAAGATGATCCATACCAATGTCATGGTAATCAACTCGCTGGGACTGGTTCAGCACTGGCACCTGGTCTTTCAGTGCCGCAACAGCCTCGAAAAGACAGTCGCGGCATTCCAGTCACCCAAGGTGGGCCTCACCGATCTGACCGGACCCGAATTGGAGAAGGCTATCGGCAAGATGCTGAATGATGTCGTTCAGCGAAATCGCTTCAGGACCTTTTTTATCAATGAATATTATCCAGCGATCATACATGTCAGGGACAAGATGGTTATTTTAAACAGGGCTATTGATGCCTTGATCGAGAGAAAAGCCCTGAGCGCAATAGACAAGGATATCACCCAGATAGTGCAGAAACTGGAGCCGGACTGGTTTATTCATGAATGATATGCTCTGAAATAAAGACAATAAAAAAATCCCATCCTTGCCGGATGGGATTTTTATTTTCACCTTCTGACCAAGATCAGCCTTTTAAATGCTTATTGACCAGCTTGGTCATCTCGAACATGCTGACCTGAGTTTTTCCGCCGAATATTGGTTTCAACTTTTCATCGGCGTTGATATTTCTCCTGTTCTTTGAATCCTGCAGGTTATTTTTCTTTATATAATTCCAGATCTTCTTGGTAACCTCGGTTCTGGGAAGAGGCTTGGATCCCACAACTGCGGCAAGCTGGGGGGATGGCTGTAAAGGCTTCATAAAGGCCGGATTCGGTTTGCGTTTGCTTTTTTTCTTGGCCGCTTTTTTCTTGGCAGGCTTTCTTGTGGTCTTCTTAGCCGCCTTCTTCGCAGTTTTCTTCTTAGCTGTTTTCTTCTTGGCCGCCGGTTTCTTTGCGGTTTTCTTCTTGGCCGTCTTCTTCTTGGCTACTTTTTTCTTCGCGGTTTTCTTCTTTGCTGTTTTTTTCTTAGCCGCAGTTTTCTTTTTAGCCTTTTTCTTCGCGGGCATCATCTACTCCTTTTGTTAAAGGTTTATAAGAATTTTATCTCTATTTCTAATCTAAAATCTTAGCGCGGACATCCTGACCAAAAGGCTATTTTCATAGAGGCAGAATTAAGAATGTTTAAATACTTTATCAACAAAAATAATTAGCTTTTCAAATAATTTTTCTCTCTGTAACAGGGGTAAAATCGGGTTACAATCGAGTGTAGGAATGTGAGCTTTTTTACCTGTTATCTGTCCCGGCACGGTGGCATGAAAAAGAAACTGTCGGAGAGCAAAATGGCTTCCCGGATTTATCCCGGTTCATGATTCCAGGATATATTGGGATATATCGATTCCGTACTTATCCGGATCTACCAGATGGGATATATTGCGAATATATTTCTCATTTTCCTTGTCATATTCAGCCAGCTGAACCACATAAGTCTGCTCCTTCTTGCCCATGGTGTCGGCCAGAATCCTGACATCCGGACGATAGATATCATTTACATTATTGGCAACCACCAGGGCAAGCTCACCGGTATCGAGAAGGAGAATTGATCCAACCGGGTATATTCCGATAATGTTGATCAGGACCTTGAGCAGGTAAGGGTCGAATTTCACTTTGGCCTGCTTGATCATCTGCGTTATAACCTCGTCTATAGGGGTGGGGTTCTTGCTGTATACTCTTCCGGAGGTCAGGGCGTCAAAAAAATCACACAGTGCCACAATCCTCGAGTAGAGATTCACCTGACGGGTGCGATTTATGTACGGATAACCGGTGCCGTCGACGTTTTTATGATGCTCAAAAGCCACAATCATAGCCCGGGCAGTATGACTATCCATCGGGAAGGCTTGTGCCAGAGCTTTAGCGCCATAAACAGGATGCTCATGCATCTTTGACCAATCCAGGGTGTTGAATCTTTCCGGTTTGTTGAGAAGGTCTATGGGTATCCTGGTTTTACCGAAATCATGGAAGAGCGCCGCAAATCCCAGTTCCGCCAGCCGGGCTTTACTCAGCCCCAGCCGGATGCCGAGCGCAACAGCGAACACGCTTACATTGACGGAGTGCTTATAAGTATATTGATCATAATTACGGAGTACTGTTAACTCCAGCATATAGGATTCGTTCTTGATTATCTCATCGATGATACCGTGTATGGCTCTTTTGGCTTTGAAGAAATTCGTGTTTCTCTTTTTCTGTTGTGCAAAGCCCCCCATAACCTGCTGCACGACGCTCAGGGCCTGGAAAAATGTCTTCTTAGCGCTGGTTCGTTCGGTCTCGTCATCTTCATCCTCGCGCCCATCATCCATGGTCAGGGCAGGGATAAACTTAATGTTTCTGATGCCGAGTTCATTGAAATAAGCGTTGAGATTATCAGCATTTCGAACCTTAATGTCGGATCTGACTATATATGCAAATACTTTTTCCAATTCTTCAAATTCCGTTTTTAAGGAAAATTCTATTCCTGCCACCGCCAGGTTTTCAAAACTGCTCTGCAGGTATTTGGCCGCCAGGTAGCCATCGAGCTTGATCTTGAGCCTTTGATCGTTTAGAAATAAATATCCATCAACATCAGTAATGGCCAGATGGGATTCATGATCAGTTGCGACATTCAGCAGATCCAGGAATTTGGAAATCTGTTTCCTGAAGTTGTCATTGCGGGGATCATAAAAGGAAGCGGTTTTCAGGCAGACATACAGCTGCGTCGCCAGGTCCCGCCCCAGGGCCTGCAGATTGGCGATCTCTCTTTTTTCAGCGTCGGAAAGCTGTACTCCGCTATTTACAGCATCGGGTTGAGTCATCGATCTTCCTCCGTACTCGCCTCGGGGACCACTCGTCCTTTCTTCTCCAGGATGAGCTGGGCCAGATTTGCCATGGGTCCCTTCTTTTTCCGGGCTGCTTCCTCAATGACCTTCCAGGCCTCCTCGGCTTCTATCAATGATGTTGCCAGTATAGCCGCTTCTTTCTTCTTCTGGGAGGCTCCAGACGAAAACAGGGACCTTTTCTTTATTATTTTCTTGAGCACCGGAAGAGCCGCTTCTTTGCCGGTATAAGCAATTGCTTTCAGGAGATTCTTTTGCTCCTCAAAGCCCATTCCGTTAAACTGGCTGGACTTGACAATAGCCTGCAACCCTTCGAAAGCCGGAGAAAAACGATTTTGCGAAAATATCTCTATGACTTTGTGCCGTATCCGTTCAGATTCATCCTTCAAATAGGGTATCAATATTTTAAGATCCGGTTTGGAGGCGAGCTTTTCCACTGCCACCACTGCCTCCCAGCGCACACGCTCATCAAAATGCTCGAGCGCCTTGCTCATATAACTCAGCCCCTTCTTATTTCCGATCTCGCCCAGGATCAGGACCGCATTACGAACCACATACCAGCGTGAATCATGAATGGCGTTCCCTATGATATCAATTCGATCCCTGCCCTTATTGATTAGCGCTTCGATCACCATTTTCCGGGCCGGGAAATTGTTGAGCTCACCCAGCATCCAGATCAAAGAAGGCATACTTTTCCATTCCAATTCCTCCAGGTACAGTCGTATCCCGTCAAAATCCTGCCATTCTGAGGAGTTTAGGAGATTGGTTATGCGGGAAATCCTGATCCGGTCTCCCACCCGAGCCAGCGAATCTTTAAACTTATCGGCGCGGGGCCCCGGCTTATTCTGCAGCTCCGCATAACACTGCTTCATTCCCTTGATCAGGTAAACCAGCACGGAGAACTGCTCGGATTCCAGCATCTTGTCAAACATGTTGTCCAGAGTGAGAAGGCTCTCATCGAAATTCTCGAGCTCATTTTCGGCTAAAAATATATCGAAAAGAAGGTCGATCGATTCAAATTCTATGATCAATTCACCGTCAGCGGCCATCAGATCTTCCAAATAATTTCTTTCCGCCGGACTGAAAACCTGAATATTCCTGAACATATCCAGAAAATCATCATCCTGCGATAATCCTTCCAGCTCCTTTCCGGAGCTATCAAGCAATATATCCAGCGCATTTCTGGATTCAATCTCGGATTCAGATTCTATGATTTCAGAATACTCAAGCTGCTGCTCCTGAGGGGGGGTAAATTCATCCTCAATTTCCGCCAGTGAAAAGTCCTCGACAACATCGTATTCGATGCTGGTGAAATCTCTTTGCCAGAAAAGGTTTACCAGGTCCTCATAATCCTCGCCCGCCCTCATGACGGTAAGAATGTCATCGAAAAACTGCTCCCATTCGGTTTGATTAATTGCCTCTTTGAATAAAAGACGCCTGATGCCGTCGCGATGCAGGACGTGAGGCAGATTTCCTTCGCGGGTATTGACCTCATGGATAGTCTCTCCATTGAGCATGAAGGAACTGGCGTGAACCTCAAAATCTATTCTGCCAAATTCCTGCAGATATTGATAGAGCTTATTCCAGCAGGATTTCTTGAATTCCCTGGGAATTGGATTGTCCGGAGGATATATCAGGCTGGTTTTTATCCCCTTTGAGAAAGCATTGAGAAAGTCTGAAAGTCCCTCATATACTTCTCTTTCAGCCTGATCCTCTATAACTTTGGTATCAGCTTGCAATGATTCCATAATTAAAATCGGTTTATTAATTTATCGGAATTATTGCGATAAGTTTTAAGAGGAAATCGGTTTGGGATTTGGACCAAAGGATAATTAAGTTCCATCAGGCAAAANNCAGGCAAAATTGATAAAAAAGCGCGCTTGATACAGCTTGATTCCGGAATGATGGATTTCAGATTCAAACATCCATCCCGCCGCCGATGATTTGGCTTAAGTCTCGACAATAAATACACTTATCCTTTTTATTTTTGTTGATTCACAAAATCAAGAATATTAGATTTTTATATATTGATTTTCAAAAAGGAATGCACAAAATCGGTTTTTATTATTGTGTGTGAATTTATGAGATGTAGCCTGGAATTTCAGGGAACGAAAAGGTGGGATTAATCCTGCCTGCTTCTTCCTGCAAATCCCAAAACAGGGAGGTGGCATTTTGGNNAGGTGGCATTTTGGCGAGAAATAAAATCTTCATAATGGCCGCTGCGTTATTCATTCTTTTGGCGACCGTTGCAGTTGCGGCAGAAACCTCAAAAGCAATCGGAATCGGGGCCAGGGGAGGTGGATATTTTATTGGCGGTGAATGGAATGCTAACTTGTTTGGAGGAGCTGAAATAAATGTGGGCATTCATAAAAACTTCGCGATCGGGCTTCTGGGCACTTACGGCCGAACTGATGGAGCCGGCCTGGAACTGAACCTTGATTCCGAGGATCTGCCCCAGCTCATCGAATTCGATGACAGCCTCAAGATCACCCATTACATTGCCGAGCTTGCGGGGACCTTCTATTTCTCTCCTGATGGTGTATGGAGGCCATTCCTTACCACAGGCGTGGGGGTTACCTTTTGGAGGGTCGACGATCAGGAGGGCAACAGGGTAGAGGTGCCAGATCTTAACGATGCTTTCTTTGACTACGAGGACCAGCAGCTGACCGTTATGTTCGGCGGTGGAATGGAACATTTCATATCCGATAACTTCTCGATAGGAGTGGCTGCCCGCTATCA
>JAABVY010000161.1:0-296 GCA_011777135.1 Candidatus Zixiibacteriota bacterium
AAGACGTGGATTTTAGGCGTTTTCATCCAAAAGGCTGATCAGAATCGCTAAGGGATACAGCATGGTTTCTAGTTGTTGTAGTCGGAGTCTTTTTGCTTTCCGCCCCCTGCCCGCCATCGCTCTCGCTCAGGCGAGGCAGGCGGGTCTCAGCGGAAAGCAAAAAATAAATAGCCTCTGCGCTCTTTGCGCCTCTGCGGTGAATTTCCGATGAAGAAAAAGAAGCTCAAAATATTCATCTATTCCCTGGGATCCCTGTTCCTATTCTTGATCCTTTTTCTATTCATTCTGTACGTGCA
>JAABVY010000161.1:321-612 GCA_011777135.1 Candidatus Zixiibacteriota bacterium
TAACATCATTTTTTCTGAAAGCCCTGTCTATTATGATGATGGAGAAACACCGATCGGTGTATTTTTTGAAAAAACCCATCGCAAATATATCCAGTACGCCAATATCCCAAAGCCCTTTATTAAGGCAATCATTGCAGCGGAAGACAGGAATTACTTCAGCCACTCTGGTTTCGATATGAGGGCAATGACCAGGGCCATGATTGCTAATATTAAGGCCCGCAAGGTCGTTCAGGGGGGAAGTACCATCACGCAGCAGACCGCCAAAAATATTTTCAAACGGCAGAAAAGGTC
>JAABVY010000161.1:653-1127 GCA_011777135.1 Candidatus Zixiibacteriota bacterium
TGACAGGCTTTGGGAGGGGTCTCAGAATTGCGGCCCAATATTTTTTTGACAAAGAGGCAGAGGACCTGGATCTTGTGGAATCCGCCTTCATCGCCGGGTCTGTAAAAGGACCATTCAGATATAACCCCTTCACCAAAAAGACTGAAGCAGAAAAAGAAAAGGCGAGGCAGCTGGCCAAATCACGGAAGAATTATGTTCTTGCGGCCATGCGAAAAATGAACTTCATCACCCAAGAGCAATATCTCGGGGCTAAAAAAGAGGAGGTCCCCTTTAAAGAAGGAAAAGTAACCTACAGATTGAATGTGATTCTCGACTATATCCGTGAACAGCTTGAATCACGGTATTTCACGGAAATACTTCAGGAACAGGGCGTGGACAACATTGCCACCTCCGGCGTTAAGATATACACCTCCATCAACAGGGAGATCCAGGAAGGGGCTTTGAGGAGCATCAGAAAACATTTGCCCCTGTTGG
>JAABVY010000212.1:0-6029 GCA_011777135.1 Candidatus Zixiibacteriota bacterium
GGAGTTGAGCACCGCGATCGGTATCAAGAATATTGGAATCATAGAACTCATAATATGAACCGTATTTCCGGTCGCAATCAGGAGCCCCATTGCCCAGATAACCGATACTATCGCCACGATCATGGGCGGAATAACGATCTTTATCTGGCGAAAGAAAAGGAGCATCAAAAGAAATATAATCGCACCCGCCATTGGAGCCGAAATCGCCATCTGTTTGAACATCTCCGCTCCAAAACTATCCTGCGCAATAGGCAAACCGGCTATATAATATTCCTCGCCGTCAGCATGTTTATCTATGATGGCTTTGATTTCATTGGAAATCCGGTAGGACATATCTTTGGCTTCAATCGGGATGAACATTGCAATCGCCTTGCCGTCGTCCGAACCAAGTTTTCCGCGCAGGATTGGATTGCCTTTGATCCGCCCCAGAACATACTGAGCAGCCGAATCGGACTCGGGCTCGTCTTCAAGAAGCGTCTCAACTCTGAGCACACCATCAGGTGTCTGCTTGATGTCGTCAACTGTTGACGGCGCCATGATATCGTCGGCAATAACACCGTCAATATCTTCAACCTCTTCAATTATATTATATACATTTGTCAGGATATCCTCAGTAAAAGCGCCTTCCTGCGATACCACACCCACAGCTATGAAATCCGAAATCCCAAACTCTTCCTTGACCTGGCGGTCAAATACTCTTACCGGCTCGTCTTCTTCGAGCATATTCTCAGGATCTGTATCGATTTTAATGTTGGGGAGTTGCAGTGCAAAAAAGACAGTAATTACAGCTACGATGCCAATAACTATCCAGGGATGATTAATTGAAAATTCAGTAAGTGCTTTCTTCATAATGTCTCTCCTTTGGGATTTTCGAAATTATATTTAACCGTTTAGATAGGGATTGACTCAAAATGATTCAGATTTTTTTGAATTAGTGCTAAACTGTTATTGTGTATAGGATTGTAGCGCCAATATGGGGCTTTACAAATTGAATTGTTCCGTCGTCGAAGACGGAGTGTGAACGCTCGGCATTGATTGATCACTTTCAAAGAAAAACCGTCAGGTACTGAGACCTGACGGAATCAAATTTTTTGATTTCTCTAACCTCCCGGAGCTAATAATCAGCTTTTGCCGAACTTCTTCTGCCAGCGCCGTTTAATTGCTTCATTCAGTTTTGAACTGAGCGATGCGGGAAGCTCCTCTCTTTCACCATCTTTGCAGAGGATTACGGTCTGCCTGAGAGTATCCACCATCAGGCGGCAGTTCTTACAGTCTTTGAGGTGCTCTTCGATCTCACTGCAGAGATCGGGATCAAGTTCGCCATCGATATAATCGGCGATGCTNNAGAGCCTCTCCCTCAATGCCAGCCTGGCCCTGAGAATCCGTGACTTGGCGGCTGCAACCGAGAGATTCATGGAATCGGCAACCTCTTTGACCGAGAGATCCTCATAATATCTTAATATAAAAGGCACACTGTATTTATCCGGCATTTCCGCCAGGGTCTCATCAATCACCCGATTAAGCTCTTTCTGCTCGAGAAGCTCATGCGGATCGCCCCATTCAAACAGCTCCTTCGATCCATCCCCGGAACCATGTCCGCCGGGCAAAAAATCCTCGATCGGTTTCAAATCAACTTTCTTTTTGCTCTGGTGAAGCGCTCTCACAGCATTGACCGCGATAGCATAGAGCCAGGTTCCGAAAGACGATTCACCGCGGAATTTATCGATATTGTCAACAGCTTTCAGGAAGGTCTCCTGGAGAATATCCTCGGCATCATGCCTGTCTCCTGAAAGCTTAAGACCAAGATTATAAATCTTGTTCTTGTATTTTTCAATCAGCTGGCTGAAAGCCTCGAAGTCGCCTGATTGAGCTTTTTTCACCAGTTCTTTTTCATTCATTTGGATTGGAATATACGCTAAATGATTCAGGAAAAAACAAAAAAATGCGGTGCGTAATTAGTGTGTCCTGTATCCACGGAGTCTTCTTATCCTCCATTATGATCGGGATGATCCGCGGGTATTTTCAAGAATAATACGATTTTCCCTGGAGCGGCTCTCGCCCACCGAGGTCACCCGTATTGCCGCCTTATCGGCAACCGGGCATGCATACTCGCAGGCTCCGCATCCGGTGCACAGTTGGGGGTCCACATACGGTCTTTGAACCTCGATCATCTCGCCTTTTCTATTCTTGACAGTGGTTTTTTCAGTGTAAATCGCCTTTGGTGAGGTCGGGCACCATTCCTCACAGACCACACACGGGGTCGCCATAGCCCACGGCAGACAGCGTCCCTGGTCAACAAAGGCAGTTCCGATCACATTGGCCGGAACTTCATCTGAGCCTACCTTCTCCTCCAGGGTCAGCTCCTTGATAGCTCCAGTGGGACAGACCTGCCCGCAGAGTGTACAGGATGGTTCGCAGTAGCCGATTCGCATGATCAATATGGGCGACCAGATACCCTCCCATCCGGCCTCCAGGAAGGTGGGATGGATCGCATTAGTCGGACAGACCTTCATACATTCCCCGCACCTGATACAGCGTGCCGCAAATAGATCCTCTTTGGTTGATCCGGGTGGACGAATCAATTTATCATTCGGTTTGGCCGATGCCGGCTGGGCCCTGAACAGCAACGCCGCCCCCACTCCCAGGGCACCCGCGCCAATCACCTTGCGGCGGGTGATGTTGGGCCTGGTTTCTATTCTTTCCTCAGATTTGGGGAAGAATTTGAATTTTATTGCTCCGCGGTCGCATACAGCCTGGCAGTTCAGACAGACATGGCATTCGCTTTTACGCCAGGGCACACCCGCTTCCGGACCATCGGCGCCCTGGCAATATTTCAGGCATTTATTGCAAAGATCGCATTGATCTTCATGCTTCTCCATCCCAAAGATCGACCAGCGTGAAATCAAACCCAGAAATGCTCCCAAAGGACATAAGCCCCTGCACCAGAACCGGGTAAACCATCGATTGGCCGCCAATATCAATAAGAAGAATATGCCCAGTGAAAAAATCGTATTGTAGCTGATGACCGAATGGCTGATTAGAATATTTTCCTTAATCCATTCCGAAATAAAGCCCAGAGTCGCATCGCCGGGGAAGTTATTATCAAAGGAAAAATCGGCCACAAAATCGAGAAAGCCGGAGAGAATCGGCAGAACCACCAGACCAAGCGACCTGATCAAAAGAGAAATAGGATCGAAAATTCCGGCTATCATTAGACCAAGTATAGCCGAACCTATAAAGAAAATCAGGATGTAATACTTGATCTTCTGGTACCAGTGATACTGGTTGGACTTTATCAGGTTCTTGCCCAGACGTGATCTGCGTTCGGATTTGAAGGTCGAGCAAAGCTGGTTAACCGTACCCATAGGGCAAATCCAGCCGCAGAAGAAACGTCCGAAAAATATCGTTAGTACAATAATAATAAGCGAGAACAGAAGCCCGGAGAATAATGTCAGGCTCGAAATCGCAGTCATAAATGATGCCAGCGGATCGAATTGCAGGAAGATCTTGACCGGGTAGGCTAAACGATAATCCTTCAATGCGTCGGCTGAAAATGTCCCCGCAAATTCGGTCTTAATCAGGAGAACGAGGAACAGGATCAGGACAACGGCCTGGACTGTTCTGCGGACATTTCTAACATGCTGAATGGTCATCTCAGCTTCTGATAATCTCCTTTGAGCTATAATCCGCGCTTCCCAATCCCTCACGTTCGGCAAGCGTTATATGGCCGACCTCTGACGGTTTGAGGTCCAGGAACTGGCAGCCGAATGCATCCGCGGCAACCTGATCGGTGGTGGCGAAAACTGTACGGGCGGTTTTGACATCATCCAACGATCCCCCCACCGGACCGTTGCGCATCAGCACCCGATAAGCATCGACAACAACCAAGGTTGGACGTAGGAATGTTGCCAAGTCGACAATGGAACGATGGATTTTCTGGTGCAATTGTCCCCGTGTACCACCGATTATGCCGTAAAGATTCTTTAATCCTATTGTCGCACGTGATAAGGTGTGAGCCTTGACTATGGGAACATTGATAACTTTATCTGTTTCAACAAAATATTTCAGGACAGGCCAAACGGTCAAGAGCTCGCCCCTCATATCGACTTCAATATAATCCTGATCGCCGGGAATTATCACCTCGGCACCGGCCCTTTGCGCAGCCTCCTGGATGCCGGAGCGGGCGAAGGTTCTGCGGGGATCATGACAGGTAACATCGGTGACGATAACTTTTGATGCTCCTGCAGCATATGCCATAGTCACCAGTTCGGCCACAAGCTCAGGATTTGTTGTTGCGGCTTGTTCCGGGGTTCGATCCCAGGCGACATTGGGTTTGATCACCACACGATCATCTTTGGAGATAAATTTCTCCATGCCTCCGAGTGAATCGACAACTTTTCGACCCAGCTCACGGGGATCATCTCCTTCGGCCACAGCGAGTTTACTGTCCAATGCACGGTCCGGCGTCCTGTAATCGGCGTTTACTGCCTGAGCCTGTTTCTCCTCCGGAAAATCCGGTTTGAGGTCAAGCGCGAAATATCCTCCCGCGAATACTGCTGCGGCGGCGGAGGCCTTGCCGGTTTGGATGATAAATTTACGTCTGTCCATCTTTTCGCCCATAAGTTGTCCTTTGGTTTTTATAATGATACGTATGATAAAAGTGCCCGGCAATATTAAATTTAGCTACACGAAGGATTTGGACAGCGAGCCCCACAGCGCAGCTGTGAGATTCATAGATAATTACGGGTAGATGTGGATTCCAATACAGCAATTTAAACTTGAGGGCTTACCTTTCGTTCTGGAAACGCATTCTTTCCTCGAGCTTCAACACATCAACAAATACATCAATTACATATGGCTTCAATCGTTCTGCTTTAACACCTAGATGGTCATGAACTTCGGCAATGGCATTTTTCCATTTGTCTTTCGATTCTGGACCGGACATCTCATGATCATTCACAAAATACAGGAAAACCAGCCACGCGGGAATGTCATTCAGGTTTCTGAGAAAGTAGAGATGAGCCAGTCGATTAGCATATTGATAGTAACCGCTCGTCCAGTTGTCCGGCATGAAAGACTCATAAGACTTCGCAGCTTCGATCATGCTTTCTTGAATTTGCCTCAGTGCTTGCGGGCCGGCCTGACACGATGAAACCATCTCTGAAATATGCGACTTCGCCTCGACGAGAATGACATCACCACGACTGGTTTTAGCAAGACCATCCCATACAGGGCCTCCTCGCGGCCAGAAAGTTTCAAGGCTGCGATTCAACAGACTAATTTTAAAAATATTCAAAATATCTCCATCTTTATACTCTGCATATGAATCTCCTCTTAGCGGAGATAACCATTCGATATCATCCTGACTGTTCAAATGCATTTCTGGGCGAAGTAAGTCATTTAGATGCCTTGAATTATAATTTACAATAATCTGCATCCATTTCTGACTGCCCTTTATAGCTTCATTTTGTACAATTCTGACCATACAATATCCTCCATAGGTGATAGATCGGCTCAGTTCACTCTATTATGATGTCTTGATCCAAATGCGGCTATCTTCTTTATTTATTCGGCATTTCCTGCCTTTGCCTTAATCTCTGGAATCCCACCCCTTATGCGCCGTTGATCGGCTCAACGGGGATGGGGCACCTCGACATACATCTGTATGCACTTATCCCGGATTTATACTTTGGCAAATCAAGATTATCTTCGTATAATTTGTATGCTTGACAATACCATAAAGCAATTATAGATTAAAGCCCATAAATTTGGAGGATATTTTGAATAATCTATGGGAAATAGAATTTAAAGCAGGACGACGCGTTTTTCATATAAATGTCAACAAGGTTGAGTTCGAAGTGGGCGACTATGTCATCGTGGCCGCGGAACGTGGCGAGGATATGGGGAAGGTCATCCGGGAGTATCTTCCCACAGTCAATCTCAAATACGCACCCACCGCTGTTCTTCGCAAAGCCACCGATGACGACATGGGACGGCTGAATTTCAACCGCGAAAAAGAAGAGGAATCT